>NZ_JBPOEU010000110.1:0-2092 GCF_051251695.1 Maritalea sp.
AAGGAGGATTGGTTTCACAACGCGAGAGGACAAATAGACGGGACCATCTAAAGCGTCGAAAAAAGCGAAAACTTCACTGTGCGTTATCTCCCATCCAGTCGACCGTTCCCTTCGCACAGCGCGAGGTTTTGGATTCTTGATCGGTTCTAAACTATCTAGAACATCCGCATAGCGTGACATACGTGCGTTAACATCGGCACGAACCATAAAAAGATAATAAGCCAGCCTCTCGAGCTTGAAAACAATTTCCGGGATATCGTCACGAAGGTCCTCACTATTCTGCCGGAGACTAAGCAAAAGGGGAGGTAACCAGTCCTTATTATCCAATCTATTCAGAGAACGAACAAGCTCAGCAGTTTCTGAGCCGAATTGATAACGTAACTTCTGATCATCAAAAGACAATGAGAAGGCATCTGCATAAGGCTCCAAAACTTTGTCAACAAAAGCAATTGGGTCATCTTTGAAGGTCGCAACTTGATCCGGAAAGCCATTCTCCAGGGCCGAGCGCGGTTTGTCGCGTTCAAAAATCATTCGGATGTGTGTGAACAGGTCACTGAACTTGTCCCGACCAAGGCCAACCTCGATGTCTTCCCACCTCTGTGACAGTTGGTTTTCTTTTGCTTCTCCGGCGCGTTCTAACAGGTCAGCTTTCAGGATATCTGTCGCAGTCAGGTCCATACCCCGAGCGTTCAAGACGGTAAAAATGCGTCGCGCTGCTGTAGCGGTCGGAACCTCAACAACGACCAAGTAGCAGTTCTGCAAGAGGAAGCGCAAAAGCTCACTTCGCCTTTCTTCACCCATGTCCTCCAAGCGCGTTCTTATGGTTGAAGCATTTTCGATCATGCGTGCTTTTGCACCCGATTGACCACCTACAGAGGGCAGATTGTTCGTCGCGGCACGCGTTTGGATATGTTTTTCGAAGTAGCCTTGATCTTTTTGACGAAGCTGCAGTCTCAAGGTCTCAGGAATACCCTTATCCTCGTTGGCTACCTGTTTGATAAATTCTTCTCGGCGACTCTGCTTTTCAACATCTTCAGTCAAATCACGAATGACGCTAAAGAGGATAGTGAGCGTCGTTAGGCGCTGCTGCCCGTCGACAACCCGAGAATCTGGGACGTCGTGAGTTTTGACCAAGACAATGCTGCCAAGGAAGTAGAAGCCATCTGAACGGGTGTCTGGCCCCATTGCTTCAGTCAGGTCAGTCAGCAACTCATCGACTTGGGTCGTTTCCCAAGCATAGGGGCGCTGATAGGCAGGAATGCTAAAAGCATACTTTTCTGAAAAGACTTCTGCGATTTTTTTGTGAGCGGCTTCGATACGAAGGTGGGAAACATCGGGCATTGGAAATCCTAAAGTAGCTATGCTTTGGCTTTTGTTCTTTTCGGTTTGGGCTTCTGGACTGTTTTCTCAACTGCGATACGTTTAAGAAGGGCGCTGGCAGGTTCATCGGTTGGGTCTTGCGGGACGAGCTTGCCTGCGAAGGCGTCTTTCAGGATGGATTGGCGGAGCGAGGCGGAGCGCTTCAATTGGGCCGTTGCCTCCCTTTCAACGACTACGTGTTTTGACATCGCGTCTTGGATAATTTCCACAATCAATGACTGCTCCTCCAAACTTGGGAGACTGAGGCGAACGTCCCGTATATTTTGCAGGTTCAACCCCGGTTTGCCCGCGCCGTAAGCAAGGTCTTCAAGCTGCTTTCGCCCGGCGGCTTTGGCCACGAGGAACCAAAAAAGAAAAACTGGCGCGATTTCAGTGGTAGGGCGGAATAGTGCGACGTGCTGGCTGACATATGCTGTTCCGAAATCGTCTTCGACAAGGGCAGTTTTTGTTACGTTTGCCCCAGTTATAGTGATTAGCAGGTCGCCTCTTTGTATTTGAGTTCGCTTTCCTTCAGACTTCTCAGGAAGGGATACATATGCGATGTCTTCAAGGTCCAGGCGGTCGTGTTTAAGGTTCTGCGCTCTCACAAAGATGTCACCATCATCCGCATAGTATTTTGCCCAACCGCGAGACCCTGACGTAAGAAAGTTTGTGACGTCGCCCAGACAAATTTCCCTCCAAGATGAGGCATTTCTGTTAGAGCGCCAGTCGG
>NZ_JBPOEU010000111.1:0-2089 GCF_051251695.1 Maritalea sp.
GGGTGTTTGTTTTCCAGAGAAAAAGCAACTTGTTTTCAGTGTTTGCGACTACAGCGACGTTGGCGTTCATTTTCTTCTGGACGATGACCACGGGTGCCAAGGCGGAGCCGACAGTTTCGCTATCCGGGGAGACTATCTACTTTCCGATGGCGCATGTCGTTACGTTCCTTTTCCTGATGCTCGGGCCCACCAAGATCATTGGCCCGTTTGTGAAAGTCACAGAGGGCGCGGATCGGACACTGGAAAAGGAGATTGCACGCAATGCAATCATATTTTCGGGCATCGCACTTTTGATTGCGGGTCTGCTCGGAGAAATGATCCTGAGAAAACATAGCGTCCCGCTTCCGATTCTTGCACTCGCCGCCGGGGTTATTCTGTTTCTGGTCGCCATTCAGGACACTGTGCGACAATTCTCCTTTTCAACGCACGAGGCGGCGGTAGGGGCTAAGACAAAGCCATCGATGAAACTCGCTCTGGACCCGCTCGCCTTCCCAGTGATTGTAACGCCCTACGGCATTGCCGCGCTGATCGTGTTTCTGGCCTTCGCGCCAGATGTGAAAAGCCAGCTTCAAATAGGTTTGATCGTAGTTGTGATCTTGTTGTTGAATTTCTTGGCTATGCTGTTTGCCCGCAAGGTACTGGCTACGCTGGGTATTGTACTGGCGATTCTAGGGGCCGTGCTGAGCGTGGTGCAGGTCGCTTTGGGTCTTCAAATCATACGTCAGTCGCTATTGGCGATGGGTGCCCTATAGGCGGTGCTTTTTCACTTAATCGGTTCCCTGATAGAGAAATAGTTCAACAAGGAAAGAATTGGTATGCTTTCAGATCAGCCACAAGATGCCACCATGCTTTCACTGGGGAACCGTTTGGCTCTTGAGCGGACGCGTATCGCTTATGAGCGCACATTGATGGCATGGGTTCGAACAGGAGCTTCCATGATCACATTTGGGTTTTCGGTGTACAAGTTCTTCAGCTTTGAAATGGAAAAAACTGACGGCGGAGCATCAGTGATCGGTCCCCGGGAATTCGGGATCGTTCTGATCTTGATTGGGTTAACAACACTGGCGACAGGGCGGATCGAACATCGACGGGATCTACGCCAGCTTGCGAAGCATTATCCTGAAATGCCCGTGTCAGGAACTAGGGTCGTTCAGACACTGGTAGCGGTTCTTGGTGCTCTTGCGCTACTTGCCGTAATTCTGGGGGTGTAAGATGGGATAGTTCAAGTAAGAATTTCCGATAGATCAATGTCGGTGTTTGCCCATGTCTGACATCTTCGCAGGGCCTGCAAAACTGCCCTGCTACGATTAAATGTTGTTGTTTCACCTTTGCCATAATTAATCCGCCATACGTTGCGTTTGCAAACAATCAAGTCATCAGCTTGAGGAACTCTTTTGTCCCCAAGCAGCACACAAAGGAACTCTCATATGTATACGCCATCTCAGCTTAGCAGAACTTCAATTGGCGCGGCCGTTGGCTTGATGCTTCTCACAGTGTTTGCCTGCACAGATGCCAACAGTACGGCCTCCGTCGAAACTGCGGTTAATAATTTCTGCCAAAATGAACAGCAGTTGACGCCGGGGACGGCAGAATACGAAATATGCGTTGCCGAGAGGACGGACTCCGTTCTTCAAGATGCGGGCAAAGCGGCAATATTTTGATACAAACCTGAGGCTTCAAACATG
Source organism: Maritalea sp. (assembly GCF_051251695.1). Classification (NCBI taxonomy): domain Bacteria; kingdom Pseudomonadati; phylum Pseudomonadota; class Alphaproteobacteria; order Hyphomicrobiales; family Devosiaceae; genus Maritalea; species Maritalea sp. The sequence goes on from NZ_JBPOEU010000111.1 coordinate 1,686, forward strand.
AAATTGCGTACCTTCGCAATCTGCCAGAAATTCCAAGCGTTCATCGAGCTCTGGGGATGCTGTCGGGAGGGTGGTCACATCATCAGAGCCCTTTAAGACTCGAAGGTATTCACAATGTGGCACATATCGGAGTCTCAAGGGACGCGTCTGTTCAAGGGCAAGGGATCGGCACTAGAATGTCTGTTGTGACGCTGTTGTCGAACGACAGGATCAGGCGGCTTCGTCCGCGTCTTGATTGTTGAGACCAACCGCAGCGAAGGGGCGGTTTGGTTTTGGTGTCTCGCGGTGGGGTTCAACGACCGCTATTGCGAAATGAGCTGCAACGCGGCGACAGGTGTGCTGCAGATGCGAGGATTTTTTGCGTTAACAATAGCTGCGTCAGCAAAAGGCTGGATAGTCCCGCA
>NZ_JBPOEU010000112.1:0-2054 GCF_051251695.1 Maritalea sp.
GGGTTGTGTTGCTTTAGCTTTTCTAGATCTTTACTCTGCGTCGTTTCGAGGAATTCCCAGAACTTTGATTTATCGAGCGCGAGAGATGGGTCAAAGTCAGAGGGCAGGCCGATACGGAAGGGACCAAGAGGGCCGTCACCGACAACCAGCTCTTCCGTGGTGGCGCCGCAAAGACGCCGCTCAATAGCCTGTTCGAGGGCAATTTCTTTAGTGTTGCTGACCGAATAATTCATTATTGTATTCTTACGTCCTATACCCGAGGCCCCGTTGAAAAAGGCAATTAAATCACCTTGATATTTCCAGTCACAGCGGAGTCGATCAAACTAATTTTGTATTCCCGCAGTGCGGTGATCTGAGATTGCTTAACAGCAATGGCAGCATCGATCTTCTCATTGAAGACTTCGACATGACGTTGAATCTCCCTTTGCTCTTTGAGAGGCGGCAACGGTAGACGCAAAGCACCATATTTGTCCGCTCCGATGTTCTGGATCGTCGCTCTTGAAAATATCAACTCCTTCCAGTGCTCGAACGAAGGCGAACGGAAAAATGTGTTCAAGTACGAACTTTCAATGAGTTTCCTATTACTTCGCGCCCTAATTAGATACCCAGCGAAGCATGCCTCTATCCCTTCAGCAAACAAGAATGATTTTCCAACCGTGCCGCCACTGCGAGCCAATAGAATGTCACCATCCTGCAAGAGGTAGTCACGAGCGACTTTCGGTGGAAGGGTGCGTTTGGTTTCGTCTCTGAGACTACCATCTGACCCGAAGTCAGTAATGCGTATATACCGAGGATCTCCCTCCACACACTCTAGAGCCTCTTCATTCGCTCCGTATTTCAATGGTTGTGAAAGGACATGCTTGAGCTGCTTCACTTCCCAATGCACAGGAATCCGGCCGATCCAGTCAATACCGCTGTCCTTCAAGGGGGCGTTAGGGTTCAGGCCGCGGGTAACGGCTTGCTGTATCAGGATTTTCCTGCGTTCGGCCAGAAGTTTGACCTGCTTCTCCTTGATCCGCACCGCCTCGTCGATCGTGCCGCACTTCCCGTCCAGAAACGCCGCGATGGCGCGCTGTTCGGGGAGTGGTGGCAGCAGAATTGGAATTTGTCGCATTCGGGGTTTATTCAAATCCCATTGGCCAATGCGGACCCCATCTGAAGCCGAACCGAAGTAGGAAACGTAGAGCTTGCTTCGAATAGCAATGTTGAAGAAGTACGGATCAACCTCACGCACGAAGTCAAAGACATAGTAGGCAGGACTGACAATGCCGGTATGCTCGGAGACTCCGTATGAGCCCTGCCACGCTTTCATTTTGTTCATCCCGAACTGGCCCTTGAGCAACAGCTTGTAACCACTAAGGTCGTCAGGGATAAAATTATGGTTGCTGTCTTGGTTGTTGACATCACGTCTGATGACACCTTGTTCGCGCGTAATTGAAAGGAGCGGTAGGTCTCGGCAATTTTTTTCCGAGACCTCAGTAAGCGCAGAGCCCAGCTTCTCGACGTTCCAGGAATCTGGGATATCGCCTATCCAATCGAAACCGGATGGTTTGAAGCGTTCGTGTTTAGGATACGACTTGATAGTCATTCCGCTGGCTCCAGTCGAGTCGCCACCTTAATACCGAGAATATCAGCGATCAGTCCATCGGCCTTCTCCTCCAGTGCCAGGATGTCCTGCGTTACCTCTTCTAGGCTTCGCAGTGGCTTGTGGCGGTAGAAGTACTTGTTGAAGCTGATCTCGTAGCCGATTTTCACCGAGTCAAGATTGATCCAGGCTTCCTCTACGTGAGGCTTCACCTCCGTTAGGAAGTAACGGTGGATATCATCCTTCAACGGCACATTCTCCGCATCACGCAACTCGCTCTCACTCTCGTAGGTCACGTAGCTGCCGTCTGGCTGCAGGTACCAGCCGAAATCGACCAGATCGTTTGCCGTGCAGCCCAGATGTGCGGTCAGTTCCTCGATCTCCGTCACGGACATCTTGTGCCGCTTGGCTATAACCTTCTGCGCGCTCTCGTCGTACCAGCTGACGGCGTTCAGTATGGCGTTCTTAT
>NZ_JBPOEU010000113.1:0-2051 GCF_051251695.1 Maritalea sp.
ATTTGGCTGTCACCTTTTCTATGGCCCCGCCCGCCTTTGTCCACGCGCCAAAGCCGCCTTCAATGTGGGCGATGTTATCAAACCCCATGTCTTGCGCCGTTTTCGCCGCCAGCGCGGATCGCCACGCCGACGCGCAATAAAACACGATCTGTTGCGCCTGCGATAAAGCGGGTTTGTGATAGGGACTGCTGGGATCAATCCAAAACTCAAGCATCCCCCGCGGACAATGAAACGCGCCTTTGATCTTGCCCTCCCGTTCCAACTCCCGCCTGTCGCGCAGATCAACAATTAGAGTATCTGGGTCGTCCACCAGATCGATGGCGAGCTCGGTCGGGACCGTGGTGATCTGGTCGTAAGCCTCACTCAGCAGGTCTTGGTAACTCTTGGTCATGATGGGCTCCCCTTTGGGGCGAGCTTGGTCGATGGCGCATAGGTCCGTCAAGTGTTTCACCCGAGTGATGCAAACATCACTCAGCGCCTGACCCTCCCCGTCACACCAAAGGTGAGCAAGCACACAGGGGAGGGCGCTTTCAGCACCCACCCAGGGTCAGGCGCTGGGGCGAGGTGTTGCGCCTTGTATTGACATTTCTTGATAAGCACCCTGATAGTTAAAGAGTATTGAAACGGGGATAATATGAACGATAAATCACTAATTTCAGCAGCATTTGTATACGATTACGATGGCACACTTGCCAAAGGCAACATTCAAGAGGCTTCTTTTTTGCCTGAGCTTGGGATTGAGAGATCTGAATTTTGGGATGAAGTTAAAAAACGGACCAAAGACGAAGACGGCAACGAAATTTTGACCTACATGCAGCTGATGCTGAAGAAAGCCAGAGCTGGCTCTCAGCCAGTGGACCGCGATTTTCTAAGGCTCCATGGCAATACATCGGAACTATTTCCGGGTCTGGCAGATGGCGGCTGGTTTGAACGAGTGAACAAGTTCGCCGAAGAACGAGGTATCACGTTAAAACATTATATCGTGTCTTCTGGCATAAAGGAGATGATTGAAGGTAGCCCGATATCAAAATATTTTGAGCATATATTCGCATCTAAATTTTCTTATGGCGATGACGGCAGAGCGCAATGGCCAGCCGCTGTAATTGATTACACCGCGAAAACTCAATGTTTGTTTCGCATAAATAAAGGCATTGATAATTCTTGGGATAGCAGAGCAATAAACAAATTCATGCCCGAGAAAGACCGGCCAGTACCCTTTGAAAGAATGGTGTTTTTCGGTGACGGCGACACAGATATTCCGAGTATGAAAATGCTGACTATGAATGGCGGCGCGTCTATTGCAGTTTATGAAGAGGATGAAAAAAGCAGAGAAAAAGTCCATAGCTTGATATCGGACGGTCGTGTTGAGTTTACCGCAGTTGCAGACTACTCAGAAAATAGTCAACTTGATATTGCCGCGAAGGGAATTTTGGGACGTATTGCACGCAAGAATGGGTACTTGCCGAAATAACATACTGTTGGCTCAGAGGAGTGGGAGAAAACATCACCTAACAAAGGTCCTTCGAGATTGAGAGACCCTGCGCTTTGGCCCGTTAGGCCCAAGCGCGTGCACTTCGGAAAACGCTCTCCCAGAGCGTTTTCTAACGAAGTGCACCCCACAAATCATACTCCCCAGCCTCATCAACCTCGACGGTCACCAAATCCCCCACACTCAAACCCTCGGTGCCCTCGTCAATAAACAAGTTCCCATCAATCTCGGGCGCATCCGCCTTGGTGCGGCAGGTGGCGATGCCGTCTTCGTCGATGTCGTCCACAATCACTTGGCAAGTCTGACCGACTTTGGCGGCGAGCTTGGCTTCGGAAATGGCTTGCGAGGCTTCCATGAAGCGGTCCCAGCGTTCTTGTTTGACCTCTTCAGCCACGTGATCCGGCAAAGCGTTCGAGCGCGCGCCAGCGACGTTTTCATATTTGAAACAGCCCACACGATCCAAATTCGCCTCTTTCAGCCAATCGAGCATATAGTCAAATTCCGCTTCCGTCTCGCCGGGGTAGCCGACGATAAAGGTGGACCGCAGCGTGATATCAGGACA
>NZ_JBPOEU010000114.1:0-2043 GCF_051251695.1 Maritalea sp.
CCGCTGAAGGTGGCCGTACCATCACCGTTATCGATCAGGGACAGCCAGGCTGGGATGACAGCATTGTTGAACGTGACAGAATCATTTGTATCAGCGTCAAAGGTCGAGATCGTGGTTGTGTAGAGTACGTCCTCAATAGCATCGGGCAGTTTTGCGCTGGTCGTGAATACCGGTTCTTCGTTCAAATCAGCGACAACGACGGTAAAGCTGTGGTTTGCTGCCGAGCCATCGGTGGAGGTGGCCGTGACGGTGAAGTTGCGTTGCGATGCGGCTTCGTGATCCAGCACCGCAGCCGTGGTCACAATCCCATTGGCGTCTATGTCGAAAAGAGCTGCATCAGTGCCGGTGAGTTCGTAGGAAACGGTTTGCCCGGCATCGCCGTCCACACTGTTTGCAGTGATACCGACGATACTGCCAATGTCACTGTTTTCATTGATGATCCCATCGCTGCCGGCCGTGGCATTCGTGTCAGTAATCGGCGACAGATCTTCATCAGCCAGATCGGTGACAGTGACGGTAAAGTCACGCGTGGCAGTGGAGCCATCACTGGAGGTAGCTGTGACAGTGAAGTTGCGTTGCAATGCGGCTTCGTGATCCAGCGCCGCAGCGGTTGTTACCACCCCGTTGGCATCGATGCTGAACAGAGCGGCATCAGTACCGCTCAGTGCGTAGGAAACGGTTTGTCCCGCATCGGCGTCGATTGTATTGGCCGTGATACCGACAGTGCTGCCGATGGCGCTGTTCTCATCAATGATCCCATCGCTACCGGCCGTGGTATCCGTGTCGGTGATGGGAGACAGATCCTCATCGGGCAAGTCCGTTACGCTGACAGTAAAGTCACGCGTTGCAGTGGAGCCATCACTGGAGGTGGCTGTGACGGTAAAGCTGCGCTGCGATGCGGCTTCGTGATCCAGCGCCGCAGCGGTTGTTACCACCCCGTTGGCATCGATGCTGAACAGAGCGGCATCAGTACCGCTCAGTGCGTAGGAAACGGTTTGTCCCGCATCGGCGTCGATTGTATTGGCCGTGATACCGACAGTGCTGCCGATGGCGCTGTTCTCATCAATGATCCCATCGCTACCGGCCGTGGTATCCGTGTCGGTGATGGGAGACAGATCCTCATCGGGCAAGTCCGTTACGCTGACAGTAAAGTCACGCGTTGCAGTGGAGCCATCACTGGAGGTGGCTGTGACGGTAAAGCTGCGCTGATCGGCAGCTTCGTGATCCAGGATGGCGGCGGTGGTAACAATGCCATCAGCATCGATGCTGAACAGAGCCGCATCGGAGCCACTCAGCGTATAGGCAATGGTTTGTCCGTCGTCACCATCGACCGTATTGGCCGTGATCCCCACGTTACTGCCAATGGCACTATTTTCATCGATAATTCCATCGCTGCCGGCGGTGGTATCCGTGTCGGTGATTGGCGACAGATCTTCATCAGCCAGATCAGTGACAGTGACGGTGAAGTCACGGGTGGCGGTTGAACCATCACTGGAGGTGGCGGTGACAGTGAAGTTGCGTTGCGAGGCGGCTTCATGATCCAGGATGGCGGCGGTAGTAACAATGCCATCAGCATCGATGCTGAACAGAGCCGCATCGGAGCCACTCAGCGTATAGGCAATGGTTTGTCCGTCGTCACCATCGACCGTATTGGCCGTGATCCCCACGTTACTGCCAATGGCACTATTTTCATCGATAATTCCATCGCTGCCGGCGGTGGTATCCGTGTCGGTGATTGGCGACAGATCTTCATCAGCCAGATCAGTGACAGTGACGGTGAAGTCGCGGGTGGCGGTAGAGCCATCGCTGGAGGTGGCCGTGACGGCAAAGCTGCGCTGCGAGGCGACTTCATGATCCAGGATGGCGGCGGTGGTGACAATGCCATCGGCATCGATGCTGAACAGAGCCGCATCGGCACCACTTAGTGTATAGGCAACAGTTTGTCCGTCGTCACCGTCGACCGTATTGGCCGTAATACCGACAGTGCTGCCAATGGCACTATTCTCATCGACAATTCCATCGCTGCCAGCGGTAGTATTCGTG
>NZ_JBPOEU010000012.1:0-124610 GCF_051251695.1 Maritalea sp.
AGGGATGCCACAGCGCAGTATTCGATAAACTATTGAAAGGCAGGTTAGGGCAATCCGCGTGATTTCACAAAGATCGCTAACTGCGCAAAGCCGCCATCGGTTCATCACGCAGCATCGGTCATATAGGGCTCAAACCGGTCCTTAGACTAGTTCCATCGGATGACGGCAGCTCGAACAAAGTGACCAAACCCGTGGTTTTCGTCTAGGGAATCTTGGGGTAGGAAGCGGTTTTAGCTAACTGTATGAAAACAGTTCGGGAATTCTGCGATTATGCGAAGTGAGTGTATTCATGGAGTGTTGAGAGAATGTCCTCTCAGCGTCGTTTTTAATGCATCAAGTTCAAGTTGATTTCGAACGACGTAAACGTTGCCAGTGTGCGTTTTCAAATCGTTGATGATCGATGGACTGACATTGTGTTTAAAGCCCCAAATAATCTTGATCAATTTTGGAATGATCAAGATTTCTGGACAGTCTTCAGGTAACTCAGGGCGACTCCTAAACAAGTATTTCCAGTTCCGCTTTGCGCAACGCCAGAGAGAAGTCGTTCGGCTGACGTCTAGGAAGATGATTGTATCAGCAGCTTTCCGCACCCGCTCGGATACACCTTCAATTATCCAGTCATTTTTTGATATCAGAGATTCCTCAGCTGCTGTCCTCATCATATTTGGCGTCTTTTGCCACCCGGCCTGCCACACAATGCTATCCAACCCGAAGACGGGTAAGCCGAGCGCCGAGCCAAGTTGGTGAGCAAGCGTTGTTTTGCCAGACCCAGCGTTTCCGGTGATGTGAATTCGTCTCATTCAACAAGCATAAGCCCAAAGCCATTGCTACCACAATGGGTTATTTCTGGCAGTGAATTGTCACCTGGCCGAACCGATCAATGAGACCACCGAACTGGCAGTTTGGGCTCAAACCAGACATCGCCATCCCCACTTCCCAAAAATCTTATCCCCGCCCCTCCAATCCACACCTATGATGCCCCAGTCTTATGTTTAACCACGCGGCTTGCTGACGGGCAGGAAGTGGTCGGGTTGACCCCTTAACAGGTCAAACCGTCGAAGGACGATGGTGGTCGCGATGACGATGCGGCTTAAACTTTGAATTGATTGTCCAGTCTGACACCGAAGGCAGGTGTAAATCATTGGGCGGCATGTTGAAGCCGTTCTGGGGAAATTGTTTTTGCGGCGTAAAAACGCCCAAGGGGAAAAGGTGGACGAGGCGATTTCTCGCCGAGGACCCCGGCCAACTTTTTGGCCGCCCCGCCGGAGGTGCAACAAATCTCATAGGGCGGCGTTAGCCCGTCATGAGATTTGTGAAGCGCGCCGTGAGGCAAAATTTCTTCAATGATCGATCAACGGATCATGATGTAGCAAAAGGGGATAAAAGGGTGAGCACCCCGGGGCGACCAATTCAAAGCGGCAAAACCATCACATGCGGGGTCTTTATGGTCTCAATGAAAAACAAATAGCGCGTAATCGAGACGATATAGACCTCGCATGCTGCACATCATGATGTTACTTTATCATGTGACTTGCGTAAAAGCGCTCGTCGCCATTTTTGCCATGCCACCATACGCATGAAAATTGAAATGAAATTCAGGTCGCCATAACTGCGGTCTAATTTCAGCAAAAACGCAACTAATCCATAGACTCTATGGGTATTTTGCGGTATAGCCCGTCAATCAATTTTGTCATAAAACACCAAGCCCGGTGTAACCGCCCCTTCTGGCTAGACTTTTAGGGACGCTCTGATCGGCGAGAATCAACGGACGAAAAAATGAATATTATCCAACAGCTTGAAAAAGAGCAGCTCGAAGAACTTGCCGCAAAGCGCGAAACACCTGATTTTTCTCATGGTGATACCGTTAAAGTCTGGGTGAAAATCCGCGAAGGCGATAAAGAGCGTTTGCAAGCCTATGAAGGCGTTGTAATCGCCCGTTCAGGCGCTGGCATAAATCAGAGCTTCACAGTTCGCAAAATTTCTTACGGCGAAGGCGTTGAGCGGGTGTTCCCACTTTACTCAACTGTCGTCGATAGCATCGAAGTGCTGCGCCGCGGTAAGGTCCGTCGTGCGAAGCTTTACTACTTGCGTGAATTGCGCGGCAAATCAGCTCGTATCTTTGAATCAACAAATGCACGTACGAAAAAGATTCAAGACGGTGAGCGCGAAACAGCATTGGCTGCAAAAGCGGTACGCGAAGCTGATAAAGCTGCAGCGAAAAAAGCTTCTGATGAAGCCAAAGCCGCAGAAGCAAAAGCTGCTGAAAGCGAAGCAAGCGCTGAATAGTCGCTGCTTTCTTCTTTACGAAAACATAAAAAACCCGGCTCATTTGGCCGGGTTTTTTTCTATCCAGTTCTTTGATGCAAAGAAACCGCTAGCTCGATTGCGCCAACAAGGATGCGTTGCCACCTGCCGCCGTCGTATCCACACAAATGGCCCGTTCATGCACAAAGCCAGCCACGTCAAATGCATCACCGATCACCGACACAATTGGTCCATCACGTTTCGCCAAACTCTGCCGCACCTGTTGCCCAAAAGCGCCCGACCCAGCAAGGCCAATTCCGTCAATTTCCAATTCAGCCAATATGGCTGGATCAATAGATCCTTCAATGATTGAAATCGGCGCGCCGAGCATACCCAATTGACCCAACTGAGTGGAAATTTGACTGGTAACCACAACAACATTATTGCCCCATTTTAACGCCGCCTTGGCCAAATCCACCAGCGCTTCACCAGCCCCCATGATTAAAAACTTGCCCCGGGGCGAATAAGACAGACGGTTATATTCACCGGTTGGGCCAGGCAGATCATGCTGCATCTCATCAGCAACAAGTCCTAAAAGCTCGGCGCGATCATTCCGATTTACCCAGTCTTTTGTGTCATGTGAACCAAAGGCATCTTGGATATTTTGCGCCGTAACATTTGCTTCTTTGATGTCCAAGTCTTTAAACGCACTATCGGTTCTAAACCGATTGAGATAGTTCGGGCCGCCAGCTTTCGGGCCAGTTCCCGACAGGCCTTCGCCGCCAAACGGCTGAGATCCAACAATCGCACCAATTTGGTTTCGGTTGACGTAGAAATTGCCGACTTTGATCTTTGCGCCGATTTTTTCAATCCGCTCATCCATGCGCGTATGCAGGCCAAATGTCAGCCCAAAACCGCGTCCATTAATATCGGCGATGACGTCATCAATTTTGTGTGCCTTAAAGGTCGCAACATGTAAAATCGGACCAAAGATTTCACGTTCAAGCGCACCAATACCAGAAACTTTGAACAGGTGCGGGGCGACGAAATAGCCTTTCTCAGGAGCGTCCAGCTTTCTCACCAAATGCCCCGCTTCTTCCATTTTGGCGCAGTAGGCTAAAATGTCTGATTGTGCTTCAGCATCAATCACCGGACCCACATCTGTCGCGTCATCCCATGGATCACCAAGTTGCAACGCATCCATTGCGCCGGTGAGCATTTCGATCAAACCGTCAGCAATGTCTTCTTGCACATACAACATGCGCAAGGCCGAGCAACGCTGCCCTGCACTTTGAAAAGCTGACGCCACAATGTCGCGCACCGCTTGTTCTGCAAGCGCTGTACTGTCTACGATCATGGCGTTCAGTCCGCCCGTTTCCGCGATCAGCATTACGTCTGTATCAGCGGTTTTGGCCAATTGCATATCGATGAGTTTTGCCACCTCAGTCGAGCCGGTAAAGCACACGCCACCAATTCTTGGGTCTGCCGTTAAAGCCGCACCGATGTTACCAGCCCCAGCCGTCAACAAAAGCACGTCCTTTGGCACCCCAGCTTCATGCAATATGGAAACCGCCAGACCACCCATCAATGGGCTTTGCTCTGCAGGTTTTGCAATCACCGCATTGCCGGTGACCAAAGCCGCCGCCACTTGGCCGGTGAAAATAGCCAACGGAAAGTTCCACGGCGAAATGCAAGCAATTACGCCTCGTGGAGAACCATTTTGCTCGGCTTTCAATCCCTCATTGGCATAAAACCGCAAAAAGTCGACCGCTTCGCGAACTTCGGCAATGCCGTCTGGCAGGCTCTTGCCCGCCTCGCGCGTGGCCAAAGCAAAGAACTCGGTCGCCCGTTCCTCAAACATAATTGCCGCACGATTTAGGATACCCGCGCGATCAACCACATCCGTTTTGCCCCAAACTTTTTGACCATCCAGCGCAACATCAACTGCTTTGGTTACCTGTGCCGGGGTGACGTTTTGAGCAAAGCCAACAATCTCATTTGGATGGGTTGGATTAAATATCGGCTGATCCGTCGCCCCTTCGCCAAGGGACTTGTTCGCTTTTGCACGCCATTGAAACGGCGCGGCAAACTTGGCGCTATCATGGTGGATTTGTCGCACATCACCAACATCGGTAAAATCCCAACCCTTGGCGTTTTGCCGGTCAGCACCAAAAATATCCCGCGGAAATGGAATATTGCTATTGCGCGTCAACTGATGGTCGTGGTGCGCATCAATCGGGTCTGCAACAATCGCCCGAGGTGGAATATTCTTGTCGTAGGCTTGATTAACGAAGCTGGAGTTTGCCCCATTTTCCAATAGCCGGCGAACCAAGTAAGCAAGCAAATCTCGGTGCGCGCCAACTGGCGCGTAAATCCGACAACGGGTGCCATTTTGCTTGCGTAACACGTCATGCAACCCTTCGCCCATGCCGTGCAAACGTTGGAATTCAAACCCTTCACGATCATTGCCCGCCATGCGCAACACAGCAGACGTTGTATGCGCGTTGTGGGTGGCGAATTGGGGATACACCCGATCCTTCATATCCAAGAGCTTACGCGCGCAGGATAGATAGGAAATGTCTGTATTGATCTTGCGGGTAAAGACCGGGTAGCCAGAAAGGCCCATCACTTGGGCGCGCTTGACCTCGGTATCCCAATAAGCGCCTTTGACCAACCGCACCATGATCTTACGATCCAGCTTTTTAGCCAACGCATAAAGCCAATCGAGCACGAATGACGCGCGAGGGCCATAGGCTTGAACCACCACGCCAAATCCGTCCCAGCCTTCAAGTTCTGGATGGGCCAAAACTTTCTCAATTATATCAAGCGACAGGTCCAAACGGTCAGCCTCTTCCGCGTCAATATTAAGCCCCATTTGAGCCTTTGCGGCAGGTTTGACCAATTCAATGACCCGCTCGACCATTTCAGCCACAACGGTTTCACGCTTGATATATTCATAGCGCGGGTGCAGCGCGGATAGTTTGATCGAAATACCTGGATTTTTACGCACATCGCCAAAGGTTGAACTTTTGGCCAAGCGTTCAATCGCATCCAAGTAAGCCCGGTGATAACGCTGAGCATCTTCTTCGGTCCGCGCACCTTCCCCAAGCATATCAAAGGAATAAGTATAGCCCTTGGATACCGGACCAGCGCCATTTTTCAGCGCTTCTTCAATGTCCCGACCCAACACAAATTGAGACCCCATAATGCGCATGGCCTGCCCGACGGCGGTACGAATTAGCGGCGCAGACAAACGTCGGCTCATTTGTGCGATAGGCTTTAAAATACCTGGTCCGTCACCATCCATCAGCGCCGAGCTAACAACCAACCCAAGGGTCGAGGCCTTCACCAAAAAGCTCTCGGCGACCCCCAAATGTTTGAGCCAATCTTCATCAACAATTTTGTCGGCGATCAGATCATCAACAGTTGGCCCATCAGGCACACGCAGCATGGCTTCGGCCAAACACATCAGGGCGACACCCTCGTCTGTCGATAATCCATATTCAGCCAAAAACGTTTCCATCAAGCCCTGCTTGGACTGATCCCGCAACGTGCTGACAAGGTTCGCCGCATCGTCAACAATTGCTGATCGGTCATCAGAACTGAGTTGCGCATGCTCAATGAGCCCATCAACAATCTTAGCTTCATTTGGCAAATAGTGCGCTCGAATTTCTTCGCGAATTTTGTCCAACATCGTTTAGGCCTCCCAAGGGCATGCCAATTAAGGCTGCCACAAAATCTAAGTTGGCGCAAATCTACCATCTCTAGAACAGGATATTGTCCCGTATGATGACGACAAATCATATAATGTGCGCTAACATTAGGGAAATATACGACCAATCGAATGGCATTTTTAGGAAAAGCAGGACATATGGATCAAATCGACAAGAAAATAGTCAATGCGCTTATGTCGAACGCCCGACTTTCCATGTCAGAATTGTCAGCAAAAGTGGGCCTATCAAAAAGCCCCACCCAGACGCGGGTTAAAAAGCTGGAACGCGATGGCATAATTTTGGGATATAGCGCTAGAATAAACCACGAAAAGACCGACAGCGGACATATTGCATTTGTGCAAGTCACGCTAAACGACACGAGAGCAAATGCGTTGGACGCATTCAATGATGCTGTGAAGAAAACACCCGAAATCTCCCAGTGCCATATGATGGCCGCCAGTTTTGACTATCTACTTAAAGTTAGAACAAAGGATATTTCAGCCTATCGGCGGGTGTTGGGCGAAGTCATCTCCGCCCTTCCCCATGTGTCCCAAACCTCCACTTTCGTGGCGATGGAGGCGGTCAAAGACCATTAGGGTGTGAACCCAATTAGGAAATGATCTGCACAGCAGATCAATTTTGATCAGATTTCAACGACAAGCTGGCAAAATTGAATGCTGCCCTTCGGGTTGAGTCCACACCCTAGTTATTATTCACCCGTAGATGTTGGGCGATCAAATACACGACGACCAAATCCACTTTCAGTCAAAGCAACCAGCATACGTGCGCTTTTTCCGCGCTCATCAAGATAAGGGTTTAGTTCAACCAAATCCATCGAGGTCATCAAACCGCTATCGGAAATCATTTCCATGGCCAAATGCGCTTCCCGGTAAGTCGCCCCGCCGGGCACTGTGGTGCCAACACCGGGCGCAAAAGCTGGGTCAAGAAAATCAACATCCAGACTCACGTGAAACATTGCATCGTCCGCACGCACGGCATCCAGAACCCCAGAGATCAAAGTCGCTACACCGCGCTCATCAATCCGGCGCATATCCATCACGTCAACGCCACGCTCACGCAGCAATTCACCTTCAGACTCATCAATCGAACGCGCGCCAAACACGTGGTAATTGTGTGGATTAACCGGACTTATGGGCGTGTCCAATACGCCGTCAAACCCTGGTTCACCGCAAAATAGCGCAGCAGACATGCCATGCATATTGCCAGACGTCGACGTTGTAGTTGTATTGTAATCAGGGTGCGCGTCTAGCCACAAAACATGCAGCTTTCGGCCCTGTTCGGCGGCATATTGGGCAACGCCGGTGACAGACCCCATGGCCAATGAATGGTCACCACCCAAAAAGATCGGCGTCGCGCCTGATTTTAAGGCTTTATAGCCGGTGCGGTTCAACGCACGGGCAAATCCAGCGACTTCATTTTCATGGTGGGTGGCGCCTGATAATTTAAGCGATACGTCGTCCGGGGTCACATCTCCCAAATCAGAAACTTCATACCCGAGCTGGGTTAAAGACGTCGCGAGGCCGGCAACACGCAATGCAGCCGGCCCCATAATGCAACCGGATAATCCAGCACCGCCATCAACAGGTGCGCCAATAAGCGCGACTGATCCACGCGATGCAATTTTATCCATTTTAGTACCCTAGCTCTTTGTCCGGAACTCTTCTGTTTCCGGTTAAAGACACTATATTATGGATAGGGACCAGCGAATAGTTGAATTTTTGACCAAAATTGAGTTTAACTTTGTCATAATGTTATCCCAATATGAGCAAATTGATAAATGGACGATCTAGATAACAAACTCATCGCGCTTTTGCGCCACGATGCACGCACCCCAATAGCGACAATCGCCATAACGCTAAATATCTCCCGCGCCACGGTAAAAGCCCGGATCGATAAATTGGTCAGCAACGGCGTGATCGCCGGGTTCACCATTATCACTGGCTCCCCAAGCGACGACAAAACCATTCACGCCATTGCCCTGATCGAGGTGGGCGGCCGCAGCGCTGAAACCGTGGTCAAATCCATGATGGGACTTCCACAAGTGCGCAGCCTACACACGACCAACGGCAGATGGGATCTCATCGCTGATTTGGAAACCGCCGACCTGATCGAATTTGATGACGTGCTGCGCCGCATCAGATTAATCGAAGGCGTCAGCCTAACCGAAACCAACATTTTACTGGCCCCGAAAAAATCAAAACTTGATCAATAGTTGCGTTTCGGAAATTGCCTAGACCAAGCTTTTTGGCGTTCCGCCAAAGCTAGCGATTGTTGTTATAGGGCTTTGCCTCCGCTGAAAATGAACCACCAACAAAAAAGGGGCACCCATTGGGCGCCCCACAAATTCTTTTTGCCATCAAGCAAATTAGTCAGATGGCAACATTACTTTGTCGATGATGTGGATCACGCCATTGTCTGCCATCACGTCCGCTGTAACAACGGTTGCTTCATCGATCATGACTTTGCCGCCCATCACTTTTACCGTGACGGTTTCATCGCCACCTTTTTTGAGTGTTGCAACATCGTTCGTGCCAGCAGGCAGATCAGATGAAGTCACTTTTGAAGGAAGAACGTGGTAAGAAAGGATATCAGCCAGCTTTTGCTTGTTCTCTGGCTTCAACAGCATTTCAACAGTGCCCTCTGGAAGAGCCGCAAAGGCCTCATCAGTTGGCGCAAAAACGGTTAGGTTCTCGCCGTCTGCCAAAGCACCAGCCAAGCCAGCCGCGCTTGCTGCAGCGATTAGAGTGTTAAAAACGCCAGCTTCTTGCGCTGTTTCAACAATGTTACCTGCATAAGCAGCTGGTGCTGCAATAACGCTAATAGCAAGTGCTGCGCCGATAATTGATTTCCGCATGTCATTTCTCCTTGATAATCACTAAATCCCTTAACCGGGATCACGATGTTGCACACGTTGCATGTGTCAGGGGGATAACGCGGAGGATTTCAAATTGGATTTGTAACCCATTGTTGCATATATTGCGGTGATCCAAATGGTGGAGTATTTCGTTTTCACGCGAGCTCGTACAGGCGAGCACCTTAGAAATACACAAATGCAGGTGTCGAAAGTAATGCGTGAACAACTCAAAACTCTCGTCGATACTTTATAAAAGCTGAAGAAATTTGGAGCGGGCGATGAGATTCGAACTCACGACCCCAACCTTGGCAAGGTTGTGCTCTACCACTGAGCTACGCCCGCATCCGTTACCAGCGCTATGAGCGCCATAAATGACGTAGCTGGTGTGCGCGGATATATGCCTAAACCGCGCACCAATTGCAAGCCATATTTTTCACCTTTTTTGCCTCAATGCAAAAAAAGCCATTTCTGACAAAATCTACCCCCGGTTTTTCATGGCTCAAAACCAATCTGATACTGGTCAACGCCTTGTTTTTATCGCATGAAGGCTCCACATTGTAGATAAGAACATTAAACCGCTTATAGAACGGACGAAAATCATGCATTCAGATCTTCAAAACGGCAATGCATCAGCTTCCACGGCTGATCTGATTAAAGATTCTGACACAGCAAACTTCGCTGCAGATGTCATGGAAGCCTCGCAAACCGTCCCTGTACTGGTTGATTTTTGGGCCCCTTGGTGCGGTCCATGCAAACAATTGGGGCCCATGATCGAAAATGCGGTGATTGAGGCTGGCGGCAAAGTGAAGCTGGTGAAGGTCGATATCGATCAAAACCAAGCCATTGCCGGACAAATGGGTATTCAGTCTATCCCGGCTGTTATTGCATTTGTTGGCGGCCAACCAATTGACGGGTTTATGGGCGCTATCCCACAAACTGAGATTAAGGCCTTTATCGAAAAGGTACTAAAAGCAGCTCCTCCAGCGCCGGCCGATCCAAAAGAACAAATTAAAGCAGCCTTGGAACAAGCAAGTGCCGCCATGGAAGCTGGCGACTTCGCCAGCGCTTCACAAGTTTACAGCCAAGTTTTGCAGTTCGATCAAGAAAATGACGAAGCCATTATCGGCATTGCGACCATTCATTCCAATATTGGCGACAACGAAAAAGCCGAACAAACTTTGATGGCAGTGAGCGAAGAGGGCCAAAAGCTCCCCGCATTCGTAAAACTAAAAGCAGCGCTAGAATTGGCAGCTGAAGCGGCGGGCCTTGATGGTGCAAATGCTTTGGAGGCCAAACTAGCGGAAAATCCAGACGATCACCAATCTCGCTATGATCTCGCCATTTCTTACAATGCTGAGGGCAACAAGCTCGGGGCTGCTGAAAATCTCGTTAAAATCATCAAAACAGACCGTGACTGGAATGAAGATGGCGCACGCAAGAAGCTTTTGGAACTCTTTGAAGCCTGGGGACCAATGGACCCAGCGTCAATCAAAGGCCGCCGCATGCTGTCCAGCATCCTTTTCAGCTAGAGCCATCTGAGTTAGATTGAATTATGAGTAAAGCGCGTGACGTGAAATTTTCGGATTTAAGCTCCGTCGCCCTTCTTCCATTGGAAGGCGCGCTTTTGCTGCCGCGCACAATTTTGCCGCTGCACATTTTCGAGCCACGCTATTTAGAGCTTATCGACGATGTGTTGGGCGGCAGTCGGATTTTAGGGATCATTCAACCCAATTTGGGCGATGAAGGCACAAATCCAGCGCTGCAAAATGTCGGCACATTGGGCCGTATCACCCATTTCGAAGAAATCGAAGACGACCGCTATATGATCGGGCTGCACGGCATATCTCGTTTCACCCTCACCCATGAGCACGAACAAAGCGAAAAGCCCTACCGGATCGGGGATATTGATCTGACTTCGTTTGAAACAGACCTGATTGCTGGCTTTGGTGAAAATTCGATTGATCGTCAGCGCTTCGTTAAATTGTTAAAATCATACGCTGAGTTTGCCGAATTTGATCTGGATTGGGACGAGATCAACGAAGCCAGTTTGGAGGATTTGATCAATTCATGTTCTATGGCCAGCCCTTATGAAGCAAGAGAACGCCAAGCACTGTTAGAAGCAGATACTTTATCCACGCGTGCGGAAATGCTGATGGCCTTTGCTGAAATTGAAATGTCCCGGCAAGCCTCCAACATCACAATGCAATAAGATGCAAAACGAGCCGCCCAATATTGACCCCAAAATGCTCGAAATGTTGGTCTGCCCCTTCACCAAAACCCGGCTTGAATGGTCAAAAGACAAAACGGAGCTGATTTCTTACGCTGCGCGCTTGGCTTTCCCGATCAGAAACAATGTGCCACTGCTCATTTTGGATGAAGCTAGGCAACTCGAGGATGACGAACAGAGAAATCCCTAAAGCCTTTTGGTCTAAATAGGACGCCCATTTAACAGTTTCGGACCGCCGTGTGCGGCCGCGGCATGGCCAATAAACGCGTTTTTAAGCGCTGGCATACGGTCAACTACCCCCAGGCCCAAATCGCGAATGATCCGCAATGGCGCAACATTGTTGGAAAACAACCTGTTCAAACCCTCAGTTGCCACCGCCATAAGGCCGATATCAACCCGCCGCCAGTTTTGATAGCGTTCAAGTACCGCTTCGCTGCCGATATCTTCGCCAAGTCGCATGGCCTCAACCAAAACTTCGGTCAGTGCGGCAACATCTTTTATGCCCAAATTCATGCCCTGCCCGGCAATCGGGTGAACCACATGGGCTGCATCACCGATTAAGGCAAGCCGATCTGCGATGAAGCTTTTGGCGATTTGGAGCTTAAGTGGAAAGGCCTGCAATGGGGCTTCAATTTTCACTTGACCAAAACTTGACCCCATACGCCGTTCAATTTCCAACGCAGCGTCTTCCAAGCTCATATCTAGATAGCGCTGAACATCATCTGTTCCTTCTGTCCACACCAAACTCGACCGTTTGTTGGGCAGAGGCAGAGTTGCAAACGGACCGGCCGGCAAAAAATGCTCGTATGCCATCTGCTCATGATCATATTCATGCGCGAAGGTTGTCACGATCCCCGACTGTTTATAGTCGTGGCCAAAGGTTTTGATGCCTGCATTTTCACGCAGTTGAGACCGGGCGCCATCGGCGCCGATAACCAATGATGCCGTGAACTGAGTGCCGTCTTCCAATTTGATTTGAGAAACAGCCAGCCCTGCGTGACATTCGACCACTTTATTTGGAGCAAAAACCTCAACGCCGGTTTGCTTGGCCCCTTCGATCAGCGCTTTAAGCGTCACCCGATTGGGCACCATATGCGCAAAAGGTTGTCCGGGTTTTACATCCCCTTCAAACTTTAAGAACAAAGGCCGGTGCAGATCGTCCTTATCGCTGTCCGTAATTTTCATCCCATTGATGGGTGAGGCTTCGCCAACCATTTCAGACCAAACGCCCAACGCTTCAAATACATTGGTCACCCCGAGTGCCAACGCTGACGAGCGCTCATCGTTGGGGATAGACAATGGTTTGACATCATTAATCGCAACTGAAATCTCCGGCGCAAAGCGCTTCAACGCCAATGCAAGCGTAAGCCCGACCGGACCAGCCCCAACGATCAACACATCAAAATGGCGTTCTATTGGCATGTAATTCGCACTCCCAAATCAATCTGGATGCATTGTAGTTCCATTTGCCGAACACTCAAGTTGTGCTTTGTCGCATGCTGTTTATTTTTTAGACACATACAAATGTATGTGCATTTTTTATGCATTTTGCATCCTATTGGCAATGATACCAATAAAATACTTATATTAGTGGTTTCCCATAAATATCAAAAGATTAGCTCCGAAAATGCTCGTTTGGCACGACTCTTGTTTTGTCTAAGGGCAGAAGACGTTTGAACAAACAAGAATGCTGCCCAAGGAGCCAAAATGAAATTTATCGCCGCCATCATCAAACCCTCGCGCCTGGATGCGGTTCGCAACGCACTTAGCGCGAAAGACATTCACGGCATGACCGTCACCGAAGTACGCGGTTACGGACGCCAAAAGGGTCACACAGAAATTTACCGTGGCGCAGAATATGCCGTCAATTTTTTGCCCAAACTCAAAATTGAAGTTGCCGTGCCAACGGACCAAGCATCGAGCGCTGTTGATTGCATTGCTGAGGCCGCACGATCTGGCCGTATCGGTGACGGAAAAATATTTGTCCTTGATTTGCTTGACGCCGTTCGTATTCGCACCGGCGAACGCGACCTTGAAGCACTTTAAAGAATAGCTGGAGACCATGAACATGCTCAAAAACAACAAAAAGAAACTTATGACGCTCACGTTGGCGTCTGCAATTTATCCCCTGCTTGGCAATCCGACCTTTGCACAAGACGCCGCAGCAGTGCCTGAATATACCCAAATCTTCAATACGCTACTGTTTCTGGTAGGCGGTTTTTTGGTGATGTGGATGGCTGCGGGTTTTGCCATGCTGGAAATGGGCCTTGTCCGCCAAAAAAATGTTTCCATGCAGGGCCTCAAAAACATCGCCCTTTATTCAATCGCCGGGATCATGTTTTGGTTCACTGGTTACAACCTTATGTATACGGGCGTCGATGGTGGCTTTTTCGGCAGTTTTGGCCCTTATGATTTCCCCGCACCAGGTGCTGACGATCATAGTGCTGGATATTCGGTTGCCTCTGACTGGTTTTTCCAGATGGTGTTTTGCGCCACGACAGCTTCCATCGTTTCAGGGACGCTTGCCGAGCGGATCAAATTTTGGCCGTTTCTAATTTTCACCGCCATCCTGACCGGCGTGCTTTATCCCATCACCGGTTCATGGCAGTGGGGCCAAGGCTGGCTGTTTAAAATGGGCTTTTCCGATTTTGCCGGATCAACATTGGTCCACTCTGTTGGCGGTTGGGCGGCGCTAGCCGGTGCGTTACTCCTTGGTGCGCGAGCAGGTCGATATGGTGAAAATGGCGCGGTAACACCCATGCCAGGCTCTTCAATTCCGCTGGCCACCCTTGGCATGTTTATTTTGTGGTTGGGTTGGTTTGGCTTTAACGGTGCGTCTCAATTGGCCATGGGCACAATTTCAGACGCCGGGGACGTATCCCGTATCTTTGTGAACACAAACCTTGCCGCCGCTGCCGGTGCGATCACAACAATTGTGCTGTTGCAACTGATCTACAAAAAGATCGACGTCACCATGGTGATCAACGGAGCGCTTGCTGGTCTGGTTGCTATCACAGCCGAACCTCTTGCCCCAAGCGTCCCCCTTGCAATGTTCATTGGCGCAATTGGCGGCACGATCGTCGTCTTTGCGGTACCGATGTTGGACAAGCTTAAGATTGACGATGTGGTTGGCGCCATTCCCGTTCACCTATTGGCCGGCATTTGGGGCACATTGGTTACCCCATTAAGCGGATCAGGCAACTTCATCACACAGCTCATTGGTATTGTCGCAATTGGTGCGTTCACCATGGCGGTTTCAGGCGCGATTTGGTTCGTGCTGAAATCAACCATCGGCATTCGCGTATCAGCCGAAAACGAATCCCTTGGGCTAGATAAAGCAGAAATAGGCGTTGAAGCTTATCCAGAATTCTAATCTCTAGGGGAGAGTGTGCCGATCATTTCGCTATGATTGGCAACGCTAAGGGTCCATCGGCAATGCTGGTGGGCCCTTTTTGTTCTTTATTAGGCACAAATTAACCACGCCGACCTAAGATCAATGTCGAGTTATTGCGTAAAATGAGATCGTACATTGGCCGTTCACACATCAGCAGCTTTGCAAAAAAACCGAAATATGGCACAAGAAACCCCCACTTCAATTGCGGTCAAGATACCTTTGCGCTTGATTGGCATCCTGTGTTTGGTCTCCATTGCGCTTATTATTTTGTCCCTCATGTCTTGGTCTGCAAATGACCCAAGCTTGAGCTATGCTTCAAACGAAGTTGTGAATAATTGGCTTGGTTACCCCGGTGCAGTTGTCGCTGATCTGACATTTCAATTTTTGGGCCTTGCTGGGCTGTTGTTTATTATTCCGCCCGCGATCTGGTCGCTCACGCTCATCCGCAAGAAAGTTCCACTTCGGTTTGGCTTACGCTCGATCATGTGGATTGCAACAACAATTTTGTTTTGTGGCGTGCTCGCCTTTTTGCCTACGCCAGATACTTGGCCGCTCCCCACCGGATTGGGTGGCATTATCGGTCTTGGATTTTCAGCCATGGCAGGTTTTGTTGTTGGTGAGGAAATGCGCCTGGCCGCCGGATGGATTTTTGCACTGCTTTTACTCACACCCGCTATTGTAAGCCTATGGCTTGCGGTAAGGGCAGGCACCCGATTTGGGCTTGAGCCAGCAACATCGACTGAGCTCGCACGAAACCAAGATAAGAACGTTCAGCCTAAAGGCATATGGGCTTGGTTTGGCTCGAAGCTTTCGGCCATGTTCACCATTCTATTGGGCGCGCTTACTCATTTGATCTTTTCAACCCATGTTTCCATCAAGAAATCTTGGGCCCAAAGAAGCGAGCAAAAACAACAAGAACAAACTCAACCTTGGCGCAAAGGCGATGCCGAGCCATCGCTTGAGCCACAAATAAGCCAAACCCAGCACCGTGCCGACCATCAAGACGCAAAACAGTCGCGCCAGCGGATTGAACCTCAGTTTGAGAGCGACATGGCGCACAACGCGCAAAACTGGGTTGAAGGCCATTTTGATGAGAACGATCAAGATTTTGTCGATACACCATATGACGATTATGCACCAGTGGCCGACATCGACCCAGCAACATCCCCACAACCCGTCTCGCAAACCTCAGTTCCTCAGAAGCCAAGCCCACGTGTAGCCGCCCCTGCCCCACGCCCAGTTCAAGGCCGTCGTGTTGTGGCCGAAGCACAGCAGAGCTTGCTGGGTACCGATGAATTCGAATTGCCTGAACTCAGTTACCTAGCGGAGCCACCGAGCAAAAAAACTGAACGCGAACATTTGCCCGAAGTGTTGGAAGAAAACGCGCGATTGCTCGAAGGCGTGTTGGAAGACTTTGGCGTGCGCGGCGACATTATCAATGTTCGCCCCGGCCCTGTCGTCACCCTTTATGAACTAGAACCCGCACCCGGCATTAAGTCTTCTCGCGTCATCGGGCTTGCAGATGATATCGCCCGCTCAATGAGCGCAATCTCTGCGCGTGTGGCGGTTGTGCCCGGCCGCAATGCGATCGGCATCGAGTTGCCCAACAAAACGCGCGAAACTGTTTATCTGCGCGAAATGTTGGGTTCAGCTGACTTTGAAAAAGTTAAAGGCAAACTGCCACTTTGTTTGGGTAAAACCATTGGCGGCGAACCTGTTATCGCCGATTTGGCGCGTATGCCTCACCTGCTGATTGCGGGTACGACCGGTTCTGGTAAATCAGTTGCCATCAACACGTTTATTCTTTCGCTGCTCTACCGTTGGCCACCAGAGCAATGCCGCATGATCATGATCGATCCGAAAATGCTCGAACTGTCGATCTATGATGGCATTCCCCATTTGCTCACCCCAGTTGTGACCGATCCGACCAAAGCTGTGACCGCCCTGAAATGGGCTGTGCGCGAAATGGAAGATCGCTACAAGAAGATGTCAAAGATCGGCGTGCGCAATATTGATGGCTTCAACCAAAAAGTTGCTGAGTCAAAACAAAAGGGCGAGATCATCACCCGCACGGTGCAAACCGGGTTTGACAAAGATACTGGCGAGCCCATTTTTGAAAGCGAAGAATTCGATCTAGAGCCATTGCCGTTCATCGTGGTGATTGTTGACGAGATGGCCGATTTGATGATGGTTGCCGGTAAAGATATTGAAGGCGCGATCCAACGACTGGCGCAAATGGCGCGTGCCGCTGGCATTCACCTTATCATGGCCACACAACGTCCATCTGTGGATGTGATTACCGGTACGATCAAAGCCAACTTCCCAACCCGTATCTCGTTCCAAGTGACGTCAAAAATCGACAGTCGAACCATTCTTGGTGAGCAAGGAGCAGAACAATTGTTGGGCATGGGCGACATGCTTTACATGGCTGGCGGCGGACGAACCAAACGCTTGCACGGCCCATTTGTTGCCGATGGCGAAGTTGAAACCATTGTGAAACATCTTAAAGCCCAAGGCTCGCCTGAATATCTTGAAAGCGTCACCGTGGAAGAGGAAGAAGATGGCGGCGAAACAGGCACGTCAAACCTGTCCAATTCTGGGGACGATCTATATGACAAGGCGGTCAACATTGTTCTGGATGACCGCAAGGCTTCAACAAGCTATATCCAACGTCGCCTTTCAATTGGCTACAACCGCGCCGCGACAATCATTGAGCGGATGGAACAAGAGGGCGTCATCTCCCCGGCCAACCATGCCGGAAAACGCGAAATCTTAGTTGGTGGGGAAAACGAAAACCCGTTTTGATTCACGTGAAACCCAAACATTGAGCCAACTAAATTCCCTGTGATGGTCAACGCCCATTCAATCGCCATATTGTAAAACTATTGATTCGTATCGTTATCGTTTAGAAATCAGGTCTATTATGCGCAAAACTCTTCGCCTTCTTGTTGTTGCAATTTCCTCTTTGGCAATTTCGTCCGTGGCATTTGTTCCTGCCGGTGTTGCTCTAGACCGAGCGCTAACGCCAGAAGAAACTGCCATCATCAAAGATATTGGTCAGCACCATTCCAGTGTTGAACAATTGGCTGGGCGGTTTTTGCAACTTGATAGCGCAGGCAATCGATCTGAAGGCATTTTCTATTTGAAGCGCCCGAACAAAATTCGTTTTAAATATGCCCCCCCATCCTATGAAGAAGTGATTTCTACCGGCAAAGGCTTTTATGTCATCGACCGCAAGGAAGAGACAAAATTCGCCTACCCGCAACAGCGCGTGCCGCTTCGTCAGTTCTTGTCAGATAAAATCGATCTGTTTTCGGCCAACATGCAAGAGGTCGTTAAAACTGAAGAAATGATCGCTGTAACTGTTGCCGACGACACACCGGCTGGCCCGGTTTCTGTGACCATGATCTTTAATCTTGAAACCAAAGATATTGAGCAATGGACCCTTACAGAGCCGAACGGCAATGAAGTGACATTTTCGATTTACGACACCACGACCGACATCAAAATTCCCAAATCCTATTTCTACCTGCCCGACTATAATTAGCCGCTTGGTATAAAACGGGTGGACCCGCACGCCCAATTTGCCAATATAGGGAACTAGCGATTCGCTAGTTATTTGCCGGGAGAAAAAATGTCGATTTCAGTTGCCACTTGGAACATCAACTCCGTTCGTTTGCGCCTACCAATGGTGCAAGAATTTTTGGCCAATCACCAGCCTGATGTTTTGTGTTTGCAAGAAATCAAATGCCAGAACGATCAATTCCCCGCCAAAGCGTTTGCAGAATCTGGCTATCAATATCACGCGGTAAATGGCCAAAAAAGCTATCACGGCGTTGCCATTGTTTCACGTTTGCCGCTGCTGGAAAGTGACACACGAGAATTTTGCAAGATGGGTGACGCGCGCCATGTGAGTGCAATTGTTGAAGCGCCATTTGGCAAAACCCGCATCCATAATTTCTACATCCCTGCTGGTGGCGACGAAGCCAACATTGAAATCAACCCAAAGTTCAAACACAAAATGGACTTTTTGAGCGAGCTTCAGGATTGGTTTGATGAGGATGATTTTGACAATGAGCAAATCATTGTCGGCGACTTCAATATCGCACCACACGAAAATGATGTTTGGTCACACAAGCAACTTCTAAAAGTTGTGAGCCACACGCCGCTCGAAACCGACACCTTGAACGCCCTTCAGGCGCGCCGCAATTGGGTGGATGTTGTGCGCAAACACATTCCCCACGAGGAACGTCTATATAGTTGGTGGAGCTATCGGTCTAAAGATTGGAATGCATCCAACAAAGGCCGCCGCCTCGACCATATTTGGGCGACACCTGACATCGCAGGTCACAGTTCTCAAACTGTCGTTTTACGTGATGCACGGGGCTGGGGCTTAAAGCCTTCCGACCATGTGCCCATCATATCTCATTTTGGCTAGATAGAACGCTTACTGAACAAGTGCCCCAGACAGCGCATTGACGTAGCGGTTCATGGACAGCTTAATGCGCGTTGCTACCTTAGCAGCCAGTTCAGGATAGTTCTCGATCAACCGCTTAAAGTGAACACGCGGCACAAATATCACTTTTGCTTCGCCCACAGCACTTACGGTTGCAGGACGAGGCTTATCAACAATCAACGCCAATTCGCCAAATGTCGTGCCTTGAATGTCGATCACCTGACCGGTAGATTTTGCGCCATCATGCTTACTGGTTAGCGCACCCTCAACCAGAATATAGGCACCATCCGCGACGTCACCTTCAACAAACAACACCTCGTCCTTAGACAAATTTTTGATGTCGCTGACAAACCCAATGAGCTTAAGCTGTTCGTCGCTTAAGTTTTGGAATGGGTCTGCCAGTTTTAAAATTGACGTGATTTCTTCAAGCGACATCTTTTGTCCTAAGTTCATTCCTGAAAGCTATGGCACCAAACGGTAACCACCTTCTTCGGTCACTAGCAATCGTGCATTGCTTGGGTCTCGCTCAATCTTTTGGCGAAGGCGATAAATATGGGTTTCAAGCGTATGCGTGGTCACCCGATTATTATATCCCCAAACCTCTTGCAACAGCACATCTCGTGAAACAGTTTTCGCCCCTTGACGATAAAGGAACTTTAAAATCGAGGTTTCCTTGTCGGTCAGACGGACCTTGCTGCCCTCCTCTGTTTCAAGCATTTTAGTGGCGGGTTGGAAATTATACTGCCCGATGGTGAACACCACGTCTTCACTTTGATCATGCTGACGCAACAGTGCGCGCACCCGAGCCAGCAAAACTGAAAAGCGGAACGGCTTGGTCACATAATCATTGGCGCCGCTTTCAAGTCCCAAGATCTCGTCGCTGTCGCTGTCGTGACCGGTCAACATCAATATCGGACTTTTGAACCCATCCTGTCGCATGATCTTAACGGCTTCGCGTCCATCCATATCCGGCAGACCAACATCCAAAATCACCAGATCGAAGGGCGATGCCTTTACTGTGCGCAATGCGGTTGCTGCATCAGCGCCCTGTGTAATTTCAAATTCACGATAATGGGAAATCTGGTCAACCAGCGATTGGCGCAGTTCATCTTCATCGTCAACAATCAAAATCCGACGTTTGTTCATCTTCTCGCCCTTTGTTGGCCCACATACAAAATCAATCTTGAATTTATAATGTAAGCACAAGCTGTTAACATCCCAATCACAAGCATGTGTGCGCGCGATTTTGGTTAATTTGCTGGATAGTCTCGATCACCAAAAATTGCAGAACCAACCCGCACATAGGTTGCCCCCATTTCAACGGCTGTGTCAAAATCTGAACTCATCCCCATGGATAATTCTTTCACATCTGCTTTTTCGCCCAGGCCCACCAATTGCGCAAAATAGGGTGCAGGGGGTTGCCCGGCTGGCGGGATGCACATCAAACCGACAACCTTTAAACCATAAGTTTGCCGACACAATTCAACAAACGTAACGGCTTCATTTGGCGCAATGCCAGCCTTTTGTGGCTCTTCCCCAATATTGACTTGTACCATCACGGGCAAATTTTCACCCGTGTTCGCGAACTCTCTGGCCAATGCTTTCGCCAGTTTCTCGCGATCAACCGTCTGGATTACATCAAACAGTGCCACCGCGTCTTTTACTTTGTTGGTCTGTAACGGGCCGATGAGGTGAAGCACAATATCATCATGGCGCGCTTTCAGTTCCACCCATTTTGATTGGGCTTCCTGCACACGGTTTTCACCAAAATGCTTTTGCCCAGCCATAACAATCGGCTCAATTTCTTCAATGCCAAATGTCTTGGAAACAACGATGAGTTGAGCCGGTTTCGCACCATCGTCGCCAAATCGCTTAGCCGATAACTCAATCCGCTCCCGAACGTCTTCTAATTGTGCAATGCCCATTTTGATCCTCAAATCACTTCCACACTCTATTTGAATCATTTTTGTTGCTTGGGCAAACGATTCAAGTGCGATCTGTGTTGACCCGACCCATAAATTCTGGTGAAGCTCCGGATACAGCTTAAAAAATCAGACGTCAGATCTGAAACAAACATGACGACTTAGAGGACTTAAAGAGTGACCGGCAATAATTCTGAACGGTATAATCCGCGCGAGAGCGAACCGCATTGGCAAAAAGTATGGAACGAACGCTCCAGCTTTGTTTCAAGCAATGAAGATGAGCGGCCCAAATATTATGTCCTAGAAATGTTCCCCTACCCTTCAGGTCGATGCCACGTGGGCCACGCCAGAAATTACACAATGGGCGACGTGATCGCGCGTTACAAAAGAGCCAAAGGCTTTAATGTTTTGCACCCCATGGGTTGGGACGCATTTGGCATGCCTGCTGAAAATGCGGCGATGAAAAACAATGCCCATCCAAAAACT
The DNA here is from genome assembly GCF_051251695.1 of Maritalea sp. Lineage (NCBI taxonomy): Bacteria > Pseudomonadati > Pseudomonadota > Alphaproteobacteria > Hyphomicrobiales > Devosiaceae > Maritalea > Maritalea sp. The sequence goes on from NZ_JBPOEU010000012.1 coordinate 21,318, forward strand.
TGGACCTATCAAAATATAGAGTCGATGAAACAGCAGCTTAAATCGATGGGCTTTAGTCTGGATTGGACTCGCGAGTTCGCGACCTGTGATCCTGAATATTATAGCCAGCAACAAAAACTGTTTTTAGATTTTTTAAAAGAAGATTTGATTTACCGCAAAAGTTCCAAGGTAAACTGGGACCCAGTGGACCACACCGTATTGGCAAACGAACAAGTTATCGATGGCCGCGGTTGGCGATCTGGCGAGTTGGTTGAGCAAAAAGAACTCACCCAATGGTTCTTTAAGATCACCGATTATGCCGAAGATCTGTTGAACGAAATCGACAATCTAAAAGACTGGCCCGAAAAAGTCCGCTTGATGCAGAAAAACTGGATCGGCAAATCCGAAGGCTTATCCATCCGCTGGGCCCTTGATCCAGCAACCGCACCCGATGGGTTTTCGGATCTAGAGGTTTATACCACTCGACCAGATACAATTTTTGGCGCGAGCTTTATGGCTGTCGCCGCTGATCATCCGATCGCTAAAGAAGCGGCAAAGTCTAACCCGGAACTACAAACGTTCATCGATGAATGTCGTCGATTGGGCACATCTGTCGCCGCATTGGAGACCGCTGAAAAGCGTGGCTTCAATACTGGGATTCACGTGAAACACCCGTTTGACGACAATTGGACATTGCCCATCTATGTGGCGAACTTCGTTTTGATGGACTATGGCACCGGCGCCATTTTTGGCTGCCCGTCCGGCGATCAACGCGATTTGGATTTTGCGCGAAAATACGACCTACCGGTCAAAGCTGTTGTGATGCCACAAGATGGTGACGCATCTACATTTGCTGTAGAAAATGAAGCCTATACCGATAGCGGTGTGATGATTAACTCTTCATTCCTTGACGGAATGAGCCCTGAAAATGCGTTCGACGAAGTCGCAGGCCGCTTGGCAAATGTTGACATTAATGGCCAAGTGCAAGGCGAACGCCGTGTAAATTACCGCCTTCGGGACTGGGGACTTTCTCGACAGCGTTACTGGGGTTGCCCCATCCCCATCATTCATTGCGATAATTGCGGCATTGTTCCAGTGCGCGAACGCGACTTGCCAATTGAACTTCCCGACGATGTAAGTTTTGACAAACCCGGCAATCCATTAGATCACCATCCAACTTGGAAAGACACATACTGCCCATCTTGTGACGCACCAGCCCGTCGTGAGACGGATACGATGGACACGTTTGTCGACTCATCCTGGTATTTTGCTCGGTTTACTGCCCCTAATTCCTCCACGCCAACCAACCCTGCAGCCGCTGACGCGTGGTTGCCGGTTGACCAATATATTGGCGGCGTCGAGCACGCGATTTTGCATCTACTTTATTCGCGGTTTTTTGCCCGCGCGATGAAAAAGGCTGGCCACTTGAATGTAACCGAGCCATTCAAAGGTCTGTTCACCCAAGGCATGGTGACCCATGAAACCTATAAAACCAAAGATGGCGATTGGGTTTCACCCGAAGAAATCACATTTCAAGACGAAGAAAATGAACGCAAAGCCATACACAATGGCAGTGGCGAGGTCCTGAAAATTGGATCAATTGAGAAGATGTCAAAATCAAAACTCAATGTGATCGATATGACCGCCATGGCTGAAAGCTTTGGCGCTGACGCCACCCGTTGGTTTGTCTTGTCCGATTCTCCACCAGAACGCGATGTGCAATGGACCGAATCTGGCATTGAAGGCGTTTGGCGTTTTGTGCAAAAAGTTTGGCGACTTGTAGATGATAGCAAGGTGATCATTGAAAAGGCCGAAGACAACAGCATAGAAAATTTTGATGTCGAGGCCCTCTTGAAAACAAGCCATAAGGCAATTGAACAAGTTTCAAACGCCTATGAAAGCCTTCGTTTCAACCGTGCAATCGCTCAACTTTATGAATTAACGAATGCACTTAGCAAAGCTGTTTCTGCGGTCACGGAAAATCCAACTATCAAAGAACGCTCCGCCCTAAAAACGGCCATGCAATCTTTGGTGAAATTATGCAACCCAATCATTCCGCATGTAACTGAAACGTGCTGGGCACATCTTGGAAACACAACGATTTTGGCAGATGAAACGTGGCCCGTTGCTGATCCGAAATATTTGGTGGATGACACCATCATCTTGCCTGTGCAAGTAAACGGCAAACGGCGCGGCGAAATTGAAATCGCTAAGGACATGCCAAAGGATCAGATTGAAATTACGGCCTTGTCACTGGACGCAGTTTCGCGCATCTTAGACGGGAAAGCACCTAAGAAGGTGATCGTCGTGCCAGGTAGAATTGTAAATGTTGTTGTTTAAACTTGTTTCGCGTTTGGTTCCGATCGTTCTGGTGAGCTCACTCGCCTTGGCGGGATGTACCTTACGTCCGGTATATGATGGTCAAGATGCAGGTTCATTTGCCGTTTCATATGCAGATCCGAGCTCAAAGATTGAACAATCGATCATTGAAGAACTCAGATTTCGAATTGGGAAGTCTTCGTCTCCACTTTATGAAGTGGACATAAATGCCAGCACGTCGACACGTGGGCTCTTTTCATTGGGCTCTAGCTTCGCGCGCAACGAAACCGAAGCACGGGTAACCGGCACATTTATTCTGACCAAAGTTGAAACAGGCGAACAGGTTGCAACAGCAAGCCGGTTTGGCACCGCAGTGTTCCAAGAGAACACTCAAAAAATTGCTGTAAATACCGCCCGTGATGATGCCTATGATCGCGCCGCAAAAGATGTTGCTCGCCAACTTCAACTCCTTATTGCCCAGGCGATTACTAAGGACAAAAATTGACCGGCCTAAAAGCGCGGGACGTCGATCGGTTTCTTAACTCACCTGACATCGAGACCGGCTTCATTTTAATCTATGGGCCTGATGCAGGACGCGTCCGTGAAACAACCGACAGGTTGCAATCCCACTTTCACCTCAAGGACGCTGACCCAATGTCACTCGTCAGCCTTCAGTTTGGAGACGTTGACAATCCCGGTGAACGGATTTCCATTGAGGCAAATACGCCCTCAATGTTCGGAGATCGACGCGTAATTCGAGTGCGCGGCGCAACCAATGCCCTCGCTAAAGACATAGAACAAATCGTCAAATACGGCTTTGATGCCATTTTATTGGTCGAATCGGGCAATTTGACGCCAAAAGATGGGCTGAGAAAGCTCGCTGAGGGCCAAAAAACGTCACGGGCGGTGCCCTGCTACGCTGACGACGCAAGAAGTTTGGGCCAATTGGCACGTGAAATGTTCCAAAAGGCACAAATTACAATTGAAAATGACGCCTTAAACGCCCTAACCGATATTCTGGGCAATGATCGTCAGATCACCCGCCTTGAAGTTGAAAAGCTAATTTTGTTTGCTGACCAGTCAAAACACATTTCTTACCAAGATGTCATGACGCTGTGTGGCGACAATGCTGCCCAAACTATGGACGAAATTTTGGACTGCGCCGGCACCGGACACCTTCAAAAACTCGACACCTCGCTCGGTCGCGCACTCAGTTCAGGCACAAATTCATCGGCCATATTAACGCGCGCACTCATGCACTTTTCAAATTTGAGAGAAATGCGCGCCGCTTTTGACCAAGGTAAAACACTGCAAGAGATTATGAGTTCGGGTCGTGGTCGAGTTCATTTTTCACGCAAGAACGCAATGGAAGTCCAAATCCGATCTTGGTCAGCTCAAAATTTGGCCGCAGCATGTACCCGGTTGCATGACACAATTTTACAAACACGCAAAAATGCCAACCTTGATCACGCCCACACACGGCAAGCGCTTCTGGCTATCGCAACGATCGCCGCGCGGCAATAAACTGGATTTTAGTTACTTGATCTAAGAATCAACGATGTTGAAGCCGCTGACAAACATCATCAAGCTGTTCAAGTGTGCGATATTTAATCTCAACCTTGCCGCCACGCTCCTTGTGATCAATCACAACCTTAAGTCCCAATAGATCACTAAGCGTTTTCTCAAGCGCCAACGTATCGGCGTCTTTTGCAATTTTCGCCGAACCTTTTGCTGACGGCTCACCACCTGAAACAGCCTGAGCTTGTTTTTGCGCCAAGTTTTCTGTTTCACGAACACTCAACCCACCGTCGATGATGCGTTTGGCTAATTCCGTTGGATTATCTGCGGTAATCAACGCCCGCGCATGCCCAGCAGTTAGCGCACCATCTGAAACGAACTGCTGAACTTCAGTCGGTAATTTCATCAGTCGTAATGTATTGGCAACGTGACTACGGCTTTTGCCAATAACCTGTGCCAGATCTGATTGGGTATAGCCAAACTGATCCATCAGCTGATCATAACCCCTTGATTCTTCTAATGGATTAAGATCCGCCCGTTGAACGTTTTCAATGATCGCAAGTTCGAGTGCTTCCCGGTCATCAACCTCGCGAATGATAACAGGCACCTCATGAAGACCCGCCCGTTGCGCGGCACGCCACCGTCGCTCGCCCGCGACCAACTCATATTGATCAGGTTCCAAAGGACTTGGACGAACCAATATAGGTTGCATCACACCCTTTTCGCGAATTGAATTTGTCAGGTCTTCTAAATCCTCTGGCGCGAAATGACGCCGAGGATTGTTGGGGCTCGCAACAATGAACTCTACTGGAAGTCGACGAATGCCATCCCCACTATTAATGCGCGTTGCTTCAATCGGCGGCACATCGCCAATAAGCGCTGCCAAACCACGACCCAGTCTGCTATTTGAATTTTTTTCGTTCATTTTGCTTGCCCTATGCTGCCGTCAATCGGCGCTCGCGCTTAATAACTTCTGTAGCCAAATGCAAATATGCCTGACTACCCGCACATTTCAGATCATATAATAGTGCCGGCTTTCCATATGAAGGAGCCTCAGAAAGCCGCACATTTCGGGGTATTACCGTATCATAAACCAAATCACCCAGATGCGCACGAACGTCATTAAGCACTTGATTTGAAAGGTTGTTTCGCTTGTCAAACATCGTCATCACCACACCTTGTATGTAAAGATTTGGATTAAGACTAGACTTGATCTGTTCAATCGTCTGCAGCAGCTGGCTTAAACCTTCCAACGCAAAAAACTCGCATTGCATTGGCACAAGCACCGCGTCCGCCGCAGCAAGAGAATTAATCGTAAGTAGGTTAAGAGAAGGCGGACAATCAATTAGAATGTAGGTAATCGGCTTACCGTCAAAGATAATATTTCCAGCGTCACTCAGCGCGTTCCGAAGGCGAAACGCACGGTCTCCATGGTCTGAAATGGCCATCTCAAGCCCCAAAAGATCCATGGTAGACGGTACAACAACGACATTGGGCACATTGGTTGACACGATTGCATCTTCCAGCTTCACATCGCCAGTCATCAAATCGAACGCGGAATACTTTCTCGCTTGTCTCTCAATGCCAAATCCAGTGCTCGCATTACCCTGCGGATCGATATCAACGATTAAAACGCGCTCACCAATGGCAGCAAGTGCTGTGGCCAAATTGATAGCGGTCGTCGTTTTGCCAACGCCGCCTTTCTGATTTGCCAATGTAAGAATACGCGGCTGCACTGCTGTTCCTCCAAAGACTTAAGTCTAAAGCGCCTTTAGATGACTGATTTCAAGAACCACAGAATCTGACGCCAAAATGCTTTCATGTTTAACCAGATCATACAGCCATTTTTCACGACTTGTTGCAATTTCTTCATCATATCCACGGCCTTTTTGCAAAAATGCCGTTGTCTGGTCGCCAAAACTTCCAGAAATGTAGGAGAACGTCTTGGAAAGGTCGGCAAATGCTCGAGCAGTTATGGTGCCAACAATATCCGAACTTGGAAGAACCAACGACTCAGCACGAATGTTATGGACTACAGCATTCAGATCAAACATCCGAATAAGTTGGCGTAGAAATGAACATTTGCGTCCATTTGATTCAACCATATGCACCGGAACTAACTTGTCTTTAAGGGCCAATGCCAATGGAATCGCGGGCAGTCCGCCGCCACTACCAAAGTCAAGGATCAAGCCTTTTTGAACATCAATCAACTGTAAAAGTTGTAGACTATCCAAGAAATGCCTTGACCAAATTTCAGGTAATGTTTCACGTGAAACAAGATTTTGAACTTTTTGCCAACGCTGCAGTTCGTCTTCATATTGCTGAAGCATCTGAACAACGCTTTTGGGATCAACGCCCTGGGAAACACATATAGTAGCAATCTGATCCCGCGCTGAATTTTCATCCATGGTAATTTTTAACTCGCCTTCTTCAAATTATCGTTGCGCTTTACTGCTGCCAAAATAAGCAAGATGGCGGCAGGCGTCATCCCCTCGATCCGTTGAGCGTGGGCAATAGTAAGCGGGCTGTGAGATTTCAGTTTTTGGCACATCTCCGACGACAAACCATCAAGCACGTCATAGTCCATGTCAGCTGGAATGTTTCGATTTTCATCCCGTCTCACCAATTCGACATCCGCGCGCTGCCTATCAAGGTAAACCGCATATTGAGCATCCACAGACACCTGTTGCAGTATGTCAGCTTCTACATCGTCCAACGCCGGCCAGATGTCGATCAAGGTGGAAAGGTCCACATCGGGATAAGATAGTATCTGAAATGCTGATCGACGAACGCCATCTGCATTGATCTTAATACCCAGTTTCAGTGCTTCAGTTGGCGTCAACGACAACTGGTCAAACAAAACTCGTGCGGCATCCAGTTTCACTTTACGTTCAGTGAAATGTGCAATCCGACGTTCACCAATCAGACCCACCGAAGCGCCATGTTCTGTAAGTCTTTGGTCTGCATTATCAGACCGCAAATGAAGCCGGAACTCTGCTCTAGACGTAAACATGCGATAAGGTTCTGTAACACCGCGGGTGATCAAATCATCAATCATTACAGCGATATAGCTTTGTGTGCGAGATAGGATAAACGGATCGCGACCAAGTACCCGCAACGCCGCATTAGCCCCGGCCATTAGCCCCTGTGCGCCCGCTTCCTCGTAACCTGTTGTTCCATTGATTTGCCCTGCAAGCGCTAGACCAGGAAGTTTTTGTAACTGGAGCGTATTGTCGAGCTCGCGTGGGTCAATATAGTCATATTCAATGGCGTAACCTGGCTGGTTTATAATCGCATTGGCGCACCCTGGTAGGGAGCGGACGACTTGTAACTGCACATCCTCTGGAAGACTTGTCGATATGCCATTGGGATAGATGTTGTCATCATCAAGACCTTCGGGCTCCAAGAAAATCTGATGCGAGTCTTTATCTGCAAAGCGGACAATCTTATCTTCAATCGAAGGGCAATACCGTGGGCCCTTACTCGCAATTCGTCCTGAATACATGGCCGACTTTAAAAGATTGTCTTCGATGATTTTGTGCGTTCCTGCATGTGTTCGGGTGATATAACAAGGAACCTGAGGCACAACAATTTTGTCGGTCAATGCTGACATCGGCTCTAGATCTTCATCGCCATGCTGAATTTCCAACACTGACCAATCGATAGAGTTTTTATCTAGTCGAGGTGGTGTTCCAGTTTTCAACCGACCAAGTTTTAGGCCCAGCGCTTCGAGGCGGGTTGAAAGACCAAGCACAGGTTTTTCGCCCATACGTCCTGCAGGGATTTGCTTTTCACCAAGATGGATCAGACCGCGCAAAAATGTACCGGTCGTCAAGACAACTTGGGATGCAAGAATTTGGCGTTTGTCTGCGAGTTGAACACCAGCGACAAGCTGATCCTTAACAATCAGATCATCTACTTCGCCCTCAATCACAAACAGATTGTCATATTTGGCGATCTCGCGTTGCATTGCGTTGCGATAAAGCTTGCGGTCCGCTTGCATGCGTGGGCCCCGCACTGCTGGTCCCTTGCGTCGATTAAGTAACCGGTATTGGATGCAGGCTTGATCGGCAACGCGGCCCATCAACCCATCCAACGCATCAATTTCACGCACCAGATGACCTTTGCCCAATCCGCCAATGGCAGGATTGCATGACATTTCGCCGATCTTGGAAAATTGATGGGTGACTAAAGCTGTTTTCACCCCCAGACGCGCGGATGCTGCAGCGGCCTCGCAGCCTGCATGTCCGCCACCAACAATAATAACGTCAAAATCGTCGATCATAGTTTGCTCACAACAGCCCAATGTTTCACGTGAATCATTTTCCAATGCAAAAGCCGGAAAAAAGCTCGTCCAAAACGTCTTCAGTCCCCACATCACCAATTAGCCGAGACAGCGAGAACGATGCTGTCCGCAATTCTTCAGCCAGAAGCTCTGGTGCATACAACATTTTTGAGGCCCGATCTAGGGCTTCTAGTGCTGCGGTTAACGCCAATTTATCTCTCATGTGAGAAATAAGCATTGTTTCACGTGAGTCATTATCCTTTTCGACACTGTTCAGCAGCAATTGAACAAAGTCGCTCAGGCCGTCATTGGTCTTCACACTCACTTCGCATGCATACTCAAACTCGGGTGAATGTGTTTCACGTGAATCAGCTTTTGTCGCAACAACATAATCAAAAACCATCCCGTCAGGTAGAGCGCCGTCGTCCGTTAGTCCAATAACGATATCGGCGTTTTCTGCAGAAGATAATGAACGTTCAATGCCAAGCTTTTCAACCAAATCTTCTGTATCGCGAACGCCTGCCGTATCAAAAAAACTAAATAGGATTCCGTCTAGATTTACATCGACAGAAACGACGTCACGTGTTGTTCCCGGAATGTCTGTTACAATAGCAACGTCGGACCGTGCCAGTGCATTAAGTAACGATGATTTGCCAACATTTGGTCTGCCGACAAGGGCAACCCGAACACCTTCACGCACCATCCGTCCTTGATCAAATCGATCAAGCTTCTTCGTTATTTCAGCGCTAAGTCGCTGAATATCTTCAATGAAATGGGTTGGAAGCTCAAAAGGCACGTCGTCTTCATCTGAAAAATCTAGATTTGCTTCAATGCCAGCGCGCAACTTGGTGATTTGGATACGCCAATCAACAAGCACAGCATTCAGGTTCCCCCGCATACGGCTTACGGCCATTGCGCGTTGACTTTCGGTCTGTGCCTCAATGAGGTCAGCTATGCCCTCAACTGAGGTCAAATCTAGCTTGCCGTTTTCAAACGCCCTGCGGGTAAATTCACCTGGCTCAGCTAGCCGGACATTCTCTAATTTAGTTGCTTGATCAAGGACAAATTGAACGACGGCCCGACTGCCGTGCAGTTGGAGTTCAACAAGGTCCTCACCGCTAAAACTGTTTGGAGCTGGGAAATAGAGGACCAATCCTTCGTCGATAATTGTTTGATCAATTGGCGATAAGAGTTTGGAAAATTTCGCGAACCGCGCATTCGGCACCTTAATGCCGAATGTAGTTAGTAGTTCGGACGCGCACTCACCAGAAGCACGTATAATCGCAACCCCAGAAGGCAATTGACCTGAGGACAGTGCCACAATCGTGTCCTGTTGCTGTCCCACGGTCATCGCTCGCTTTTAGGTGTTCATAGAGTCAAAGAAATCGGCATTTGATTTGGTTTGCTTGAGCTTATCAATCAAGAACTCAATCGCATCAACAGTGCCCATTGGATTAAGAATACGACGTAGGACGTACATTTTCTTCAACACTTCAGGGGCAACCAGCAATTCTTCTTTACGTGTACCGGACTTAGTCACATCGATACCTGGGAACACGCGCTTGTCTGTAACTTTGCGATCCAGAACAATTTCAGAGTTACCAGTACCTTTAAATTCTTCGAAAATAACTTCGTCCATACGGCTACCCGTATCGATCAGCGCGGTCGAAATAATGGTGAGTGAACCACCGTCTTCAATATTCCGTGCCGCACCAAAGAAACGTTTAGGACGTTGAAGTGCGTTCGCGTCAACACCACCAGTCAATACTTTACCTGAAGATGGAACTACGGTGTTGTAAGCGCGGCCCAACCGGGTGATGGAATCGAGCAAGATGACAACATCACGCTTATGTTCAACCAACCGTTTGGCTTTTTCAATAACCATTTCAGCAACTTGAACGTGTCGGCTAGCAGGTTCATCAAACGTTGATGAGATCACTTCACCGCGCACAGAACGCTGCATGTCCGTCACTTCTTCAGGACGTTCGTCGATTAGTAGAACAATTAGGTAGCATTCTGGATGATTTATGCCGATTGATTGTGCGATATTTTGCAACAATACGGTCTTACCAGTTCTAGGCGGCGCAACAATCAGTGCGCGCTGGCCCTTACCGAGTGGGGCGACCAGATCGATTATTCTGCCGCTTCTGTCTTTGACTGTTGGGTCCTGCACTTCCATATTAAAGCGTTCGTCAGGATAAAGTGGTGTCAAATTATCAAAGTTGATTTTGTGACGTGCGCGGTCAGGGTCTTCAAAATTAACCGTATTCACTTTGAGCAAAGCAAAATAGCGTTCGCCGTCTTTTGGCGATCTAATTTGGCCCTCAACAGTATCACCCGTACGCAATGAAAATTTACGAATTTGTGAGGGGCTTACATAAATGTCATCTGGTCCAGGAAGATAATTTGCATCTGGACTGCGCAGGAAACCAAAACCGTCAGGAAGGATTTCAACCACACCCTCGCCGGTAATATCGACGTCATTTTCCGCAAGTTCTTTAAGAATTGCAAACATCAATTCTTGTTTACGCAAAGTGCTTGGGCTTTCGACCTGCACCTCTTCGGCAAAAGCTAACAATTCGGCTGGATTTTTAGCCTTAAGCTCACTGAGCTTCATATTCTGCATAAAGGACGTATCCTAGCGCTGGCAGACAACATTTAAAGGGTGGGGAGACGTAAACGGAGGTCGATTATTCAAAAGGACCATATGTTTCGTTGGAGTTGGCGGTGTATATCCCAAACCAACGCCCTTTGCAAGAATAAATTCCAAATAGTCCCAGATTTTTGGACTAAAATGGCTTAACAATCACCATAATAACGATAACAATCATCAAAACCGTCGGCACTTCATTTATCAGGCGAAAAAACCGTTGTTGTTTCGTATTTTTGCCCTGGGCAAATGCCCGCTGATAGCCCGCCAAATGAAAGTGGATGCCGGTAAGGCCCACAACACTCAGACCCTTTACCCAAGCCCAGATATCGTCAACAGCGACCAATTGGTATCCAAATGCCAACCACAGTCCAAAAATCCACGAACTGATCATCGCCGGTGTCATAATTGCCTTAAGCAACCGACGTTCCATAATGATAAATGTGTCAGACTTATCGGACCCATGCGATGCGTCACAATGATAAACGAACAGTCTTGGCAAATAGAGCAGCCCTGCCATCCAGGCGATGATGGAGATCACATGTAGAGCTTTGACCCATTCCATCACTCAATGCCCCTTAACGTGGTTCACAAGCGCTTCAACGTGGGCAATTGGTGTTTGTGGAACAATACCATGACCCAGGTTGAAAATATGTGGGCGATCTTTAAAAGCTGCGAGAATTTCATCAGCTCGATCAAGCATTTGTTTTCCCCCACTCACCAACCGTAAGGGGTCAAGATTGCCCTGAACGGTCGCGAAAGGAGAAATATGTTCACGCGCATAAGAAAGCGGCATCGCATAGTCCAAACCAACAGCATTAACGTTGGTTGATTTGATATAGCCTGGGATCATTGTCGATGCGCCACGCGGAAACCCAATAATTGGTGCATCAGGGCGTTTCTTGCGAACTTTTTGAACAAGACGAACCGTGGGATCAACCACAAAGTTTTTAAAGTTGGTTTCATCTAGATTGAGCGCCCAACTCTCAAATATCTGAACAACATCAGCGCCCGCGTCAAACTGGGCTAACAAATATTCAGCGCTGGCCTCAACCAAAATATCCATCAATTGCGCAAACAGCTCAGGATTTGCCAAAGCAAACAATCGCGCTTTAGCCTGATCGGGTGATCCACGACCACCCAACATATAGGTCGCTACCGTCCATGGCGCGCCACAAAATCCAATTAAAGTCTTATCATCATCGATGCCAGCACGTACCCCACGCACCGTTTCTAAAACAGGCGCTAAATGATCAAGAACTTTAGATATATCAAGTTCAGCAAGATCTTTTGCTGTTTCAATCTCTTTTAATATAGGTCCCTCACCCGCTTCGAACCTTACATCTTGTCCCAACGCATCTGGGATAACCAGAATATCCGAAAAGATAATTGCAGCATCAAGATCAAAACGACGAAGTGGTTGTAATGTCACTTCAATTGCCTTTTTAGGGGTATAGCAAAGATCAAGAAATCCTTTGGTTGATGCACGTACTTCTTTGTACTCTGGTAAATATCGCCCAGCTTGGCGCATAATCCACATAGGGGGCACATCATCAACAAAACCTCTGACACAATCCAGTAATTTACGACCTGTTCGTTCTACCACGATCAATTCACCTTTATTCCCAAAAGATTCTTATTCTATTTTTCTTCTTCTTCTTCTTGTCTGTGTATTGCAGGAATTCTTTTCACTCCACAAGTCTTGTTCACATGTGACATTTGCGCGCCAACTGTGCGTGGGAATTCGCACAAACAAATTTTAAAGGTGAATAAACCGTTAAGTCCTATGGTTACCAGAAGGTAAACAGTTTTGCCTCTGTGCAAAACCTATGGATAAAAAGAGGATAAACTGGGACAAAATTGAATAAAATTTATTGTCCACATTTGCCTGTTATTCCTATCTTGCTTATGAACACCTCACATCCTGTGGATGAAAATCTGCTGAACGGGTACAAAATACGAAGAACCGCTTTTTGATGCCGGTTGGGCGTAAACTGCATCAGCAAAGTGGATAACAATGTGGACAACAAATTTGAAAAATCATAAGTCATTGAAAATATGATTATTTTGGCGTCAAAATCACCCACAAGAACCCAACTATTGGTCAATGCGGGGCTGGAATTTGAGTGTATTCCCGCCCGAATCGATGAACGTGTAATTGAAGCGAGCGTTAGTTCGAAGCAGTTCGACCAAAAGGAACTAACGTCCTTGTTGGCTGACGCTAAGGCGCTGAATGTCTCAAAAGAATATCCACATGCTTTAGTGATCGGTTCGGATCAAACCTTGAGTTTTGACGGCGCGTATTTACACAAACCGGAAAATTTTGCGGCTTTACGTTCCCAACTCATGGCATTAAGCGGGAAAAGCCACACGCTGTGTTCGGCTGTTTCAATCGTTCAACACAATAAAGTTATCTGGCAGCATCAGACCTTTGCGCATCTCACCATGCATGATTTTAACGAACAACAAGCAGATGAGATTATCGACTTAGAAGGCGAGAAACTGCTTCAATCTGTTGGTGGTTACCGACTTGAGGGGCCATCAATTCGTCTATTTAGTAACATTGAGGGCGACTATTTTACTGTGCTGGGTCTACCGCTCTTACCCCTTCTAAGCGCGCTTAGAGATTTGAAAGCCATCTAAATGAAAAAAGCCTTTGTCATTGGCCACCCGATAAACCATTCGAAATCACCGGTTTTGCATGGTCATTGGTTGGCTGAACACAGTTTGGACGGCTCATACCAGGCATTGGACATTGAACCATCAATGCTGGGCGATTTTGCGAAATCCCTGAAAGCAGGTTCATTTGTTGGCGGCAATGTTACGGTGCCCCATAAAGAAAAGATCATGCCTTTTTGCGATCATCTGAGTGACACCGCAAAAACCATTGGTGCGGTCAACACGCTTTGGGTTCAAGATGGCGCGCTTTATGGTGACAATACCGATAAATATGGGTTTTTGGCGAACCTAGACCAGCAAGATCCGACTTGGGGCCAACATAGTGGAACAGCGATTGTGTTAGGCGCGGGGGGCGCAGCCCGGGCGATTTTGGTTGGGCTGGTCGAACGTAATTATCAAAGAATTTTCGTGCTGAACCGCACAGTTGAACGCGCTCAAAACCTGAGCGACGACCTAAACGAGGCGCTCAGCACAAATGTCCTACAGGCTGGCACGTTGGCGCAATTCAATGAACATGCACAAAACGCAGATCTATTGGTTAATACCAGCGCGGTGGGCATGAACAATACCCGTTTTGATGGTCTTGAACTTAGTCGGTTGCCCAAACATGCCATTGTCACCGATATCGTTTATACGCCGCTTTGCACGCCGCTGTTGGAGGATGCAGAAAAACTGGGGCTGAAGGCCATTGATGGACTGGGTATGTTGCTGCACCAAGCCGTGCCTGGATTTGAGCGTTGGTTTGGCGTTCGAGCGTCAGTGGGGACGCAATTGCGTCAAAAATTATTGGGAATAGAGCAATGATCAAACTTGGATTAACGGGATCGATGGCAACGGGTAAATCCACGGTCGCCAAAATGTTCGCCAACCGTGATATCCCGATTTATGACGCTGATCAGGCGGTGCATGAGCTTTATGAAAATGAAGCTGTGGGTCCGGTCGGTGCCTTGTTTCCTGACACTGTAATTGATGGTCGAATTGATCGCAAAGCTCTTTCTGGTCATGTTTTGGCAGATAAAAAAAAGCTGGCGCAGCTTGAAGAACTGGTTCACCCCCTTGTTCATCAAAAAATGCATGACTTTATCGCGGCCCAAAGTGAAGCTGGCCAAGAGCTGATCATCTTGGAAATCCCGTTGCTGTTTGAAACCGGTAAAGCCTATCCGTTGGACAAAATCGCTGTGACCTATTGCGACGATCAGGTGCAAAAACAACGTGCTTTGGCCCGTGCTGGTATGACGACAGAAAAGTTCGAGGCGATAAAATCCCGCCAAATGAGCCAAGATCAAAAGAAAAAGCGTGCCGATTTTATTATTGATACTGGTACAACGCCTGAAATGACCCAACAGATTGTGGATGAAATTATCCAAACTTGCCGCGACTGGGGCAATGGTTAAACTAGACGCACATTCCTCAGACAAGGCGATATGATCAATGGCCATTCGCGAAATTGTTCTTGATACCGAAACAACAGGCTTAAGCCCCGCAAGCGGCGATCGGGTGGTCGAAATCGGGTGTGTTGAGTTGATCAATCACATTCCAACAGGCAACAATTTTCACAAATATTGTAATCCTGAACGGGATATGCCTGAGGGTGCCTTTAAAGTGCATGGGCTTTCAGAAGAGTTTTTGTCTGATAAGCCGCTGTTCAAAGATGTCCAACAAGAATTTCGGGACTATATCCAAGATTCAGTGCTCATCATTCACAACGCCCCGTTCGATATGGGTTTTTTGCAGGCTGAACTAGAATGGTGCAACGCCCCTCGGCTTGAAAATGATGTTATTGATACGGTCCAACTTGCCCGTAAAGTCCATCCCGGTGCGCGGGTAAGCCTTGACGCGCTTTGCCGTCATTATGGCATCGATAATTCACGCCGTACATTACACGGCGCGCTGCTCGATAGTGAGATTTTGGCTGAGGTTTATCTTGAACTCATTGGTGGCCGCCAAGTGGCCTTTAGTTTGGCGCAGGAAACGACCAAAGAGACCGATATTCAGATCGCACAAAGAAAAGCTCAAGCAAGGCCTAAACCTTTGCCGCAACTGTTGGATGAAAAACAGCGACAAAATCACAAGGACTTTGTCGCTGAAATGTCTGATGCGCCCCTTTGGCAAAAATACTGGGCGCAAAACTAAAAAACTTGAGAGCATAAATGCTGTTAGCCAGCTAAAATCAACTAGCGACTGCTAGTTTACAGTTTTGTCGTCGCCTTCTTTAATTTTAGCCGCTGCTGCTTCCAAATTCTGGCGATAGATCGTGCTGAAATCTACTGGTTCCATCAACAATGGCGGGAAACCGCCATTTTGCGTTACAGTTGAAAGAATTTGGCGGGCAAATGGGAAAATCAATCTTGGGCATTCAATCATAACCAAGGGATGAATTTGGTTTTCTGGGAAGTTCTTGATGTTGAACAATCCGCCATAGACCAATTCAACATTAAACAGGATATTGTCATCACGCTCGGCTTTAGCATTGATGGTCAATTCAACCGCAAAAATGTCGTCATCTTGCTTTTGTGCGCCCACATTGATGCTAATTGCAATTTGTGGGGCCGGGCCAGATGCTAACGATGCAGGGGCATTCGGGTTCTCAAAGCTTAGGTCTTTGATATATTGACCAACAATTTGCAATGAAGGTTGTGGTGCATTGGTGTCAGTTGCTGTGTTTGGTGTTTCGTCGGCCATCGATCTGCCTATCTTTGATTAAAAAACTCGAGAAGCTGGCTAGCATCTTTGAAAAGGTGCGGCAAGTAATGAACAGGCTGGAGGGCCATTTCTTGCCTATTGACCGTCCCGCCATTTATTTTCATCCAATTCAATCACGCCATCATCGTCTTCTGGCTGCGTAGGCTGGTTCGAAGAATATGTCGTGTGACTTGAAGCGGAGACAATATTGACCCGTTTGCGCATATATTCAAAAATCATATAGCGTACTTGGGGAACAAATAGGGCAAACCCCACCGCGTCAGTGAAAAATCCAGGGGTCAATAAAAGCGCACCTGCAATTGCCAGCATAATTCCATCAACGATGGATTGACCGGGGAATTGCCCAACACGCATTTTCCCCTGCACATCGGCCCAAACCGCAAAACCTTGAAGTCGCAGCAAATAAGAGCCCAATAAAGCGGTGAACACCACGCCGCCCATGGTCCACCAAAAACCGATAAGGCCGCCCATAGCGACAAAAATTGCGATTTCGATTATCGGCACAACCAGAAATAAAGCGAATAAATAGCGTCCCAATTGAACAACCTTTCTAAAAATGCACGTGAAAGTGAACCAAAACACATAAATACCGGTTATGCATGCTAGTCACAGCCATGTTTCGTTCTATATATAGGGGCGATTGATAAAGAATACGAGTGTCGCGAGGCGACACAAATTTGAGGCAGATATGGGCGATTTTTTTGATATTCCAACATTGTTCTTTCTCGTTATAGCCGTTGTGGTTTTGCTACGGCTTAGAAGTGTTTTGGGCACGCGAGATGGCTTTGAGCGGCCACCTGAACGTCCTGACCAAAATGAGGATGAGGGTGAAGATAATTCGGATAACGTCGTTAGCCTGCCAAATCGCGAGCCAAAGGTGAAACCCGCCAATTTGGACGCAGAAAAGCGCGCGCTTAAGCTAGAAGCTGAAGTTGAAAACTACGCTGACAACAATGCTGAGCTTGCAGCTGGTCTTAACCAGATCATTCAAGCGGATCAAAATTTTGGTCCAAAATCCTTCATGGACGGCGCGATTTCAGCCTATGAGATGGTTGTTGTGGCGTTTGCTGAAGGCGATCGCAAAACGTTGAAAATGATTCTTGATAAACCTGTTTATGAAGGTTTTGAATCTGCCATCGAAGAACGCGAAAAACGAGGCGAGAAAGTCGATTTCACGTTTGTTGGGTTTTCCAAGGTGAAAATGAGCAATGCTGAAATGGACGGCAAGAACGCACTTGTAACGATTGAATATGCGGCACAGGTTGTTTCAGCCACCAAAAATGCTGAAGGTCAATTGATTGATGGCGACGAGGAAGCCGTTGTCAATATTGCGGATGAGTGGACATTTTCGCGCAACACAAAATCTCGCGATCCCAACTGGAAATTGGTCAGCACAAACCAATTGGATTAGGAGCAACGGAACTTAACGACATGTCACGCGCTAAAAAACCACCAAAAGACCTTGCCGATTGGCACCTTTGGAGTGAAGTGACAAAGTCTGTCAGCCCTCTTAGGCCGCATCAAACCGATGTGCTGCGGGTAAAGCCGAGTGTTCCGCCAGTTGTTTTAGACAAAAAAATAAAAGTGAAAGTGCGACCAGCTGCAAAAAACTGGTCGCCCTTGCCGACCCATCTTGGCGATCAAGATCGCCACATTCCCCATATCAATTCAACATTGGCGCACCCAAAGCCTGATAAGCCAATTGATCATAAGCTAAAGCGCAAAATCGCCCGCGGACGCGTTTCAATCGATGCGACGCTCGACTTGCACGGTATGCGCCAGACAGAAGCACATTCTGCCCTAATTCACTTCGTCTCATCTGCCTTTTATCGTGGCGCCCGCAATATCCTGGTGATCACCGGTAAAGGGGTTAAGCGCACAGGATATGCAGAATTCGAACAAAAAGGCGTCCTGCGATATCTTGTGCCCAATTGGCTAAAAGAGCCAAAGCTTTTGCACATGGTTGCTGGCGTTGACGCGGCTGCGCAAAATCACGGCGGCGCGGGTGCTCTATATGTCCGGCTTAAAAAGGGGACAAAATGACCCCGCTCGGCGCAAAAATCCGCAAAATCCGCAAGGAACGACAAATTTCGCTTAAGCAGATGGCCAGCGATTTAGATGTTTCCAGTGCCTATCTTTCAGCGCTTGAGCACGGCCATCGCGGCAAACCAACATGGTTTATGCTGCAGCGTATCATTTCCTATTTTAACGTGATTTGGGACGAAGCAGAAGAATTGCAACGCCTTGCGGAAATTTCTGATCCTAAAATTTATATTGATACGGCCGGTCTAGCGCCCAAAGCCACCGAATTGACCAATAAACTGTCCCAAAATATCTCCAGTTTAGAGGAAGAAGACTTGATGTATTTGGTTCAAGAAGTTGAGCAGCGTGGCGCGCGCGCGCGGGCGAAAAACAACAAATAGAACAAAGTTCCAACATTGGTGGCAAGATGAACGTACTTGATCAATTTAAGCTTACCGGCAAACGGGCGTTGGTAACCGGGGCAAGTCGTGGTCTGGGCTTTCAGATGGCCATGGCGCTTGCCCAAGCTGGCGCCGATGTGATCATCACTGGACGCAACGCTGAAACTCTTGAAAAATCGCGTAAAGAGTTAGCTCAATTTGGCACCAAAATTGATGTGGTCGCGGTTGATATGGCTGACCCGAAAACGTGTGAAGAGGCGTTTGAACAATTGGCAGCCGGCCAATTCGGCCCAATTCATATTCTGATCAACAATATTGGCGGACGCACTGGTCCACAACAAACCCAGGATTTGACGCTTGAGCAATGGCAAGAAGCGATTGACCTCAATCTTACCAGCTGTTTCTTGGGGACAAAAATACTGGGTCGCGAAATGATAAAACGCGCCGAGGGCGGCAGAATTATCAACGTTGCCTCGATGAATGCCTATGTGTCCAATCGCGGCATTGGCGGACGATCATATGAAACAGCGAAAGCGGCAATGGTCCAGTTCACCAAAGCCACGGCGGCTGATTGGGCTCCATTTGGCATCAATGTAAATGCCATTTGCCCCGGGCTTTTCATGACTGATGCAAATGTAGAATGGAATAAAACTAAACCAGAAGTGATTGAACAAATCACCAACTCAACGCCCATGGGCCGAGCTGGCGAACCTTCTGAACTTGGCCCACTTGCTGTTTACCTTGCTAGTCCAGCGTCAAGTTACATGACGGGCGCGGCGTTGGTAATTGATGGCGGCTATACGCTTTGGTAGCGATTAAGGCATGGCAACGAGGCGGCCGTTGATCTAGTCTGACATCTTGGGCGCTTAAAATTGAACCAAAATATTTTTAATTTTTGTGATCCAAATATGAAGATTGAACGTTTCACGAAAACGCCATAGTTTAAGGCCATTAAATGGGCATTCTCGAAGCAACTGCAGGTGAAAGTTTGCCAGCAAATGATCTAGATTTATTGATTGGGCGTGTCGCTTTAAAAGATCGACAGGCCTTTTCTGTGCTTTATCAGCGCACATCTTCGAAACTTTTTGGCATTTGCCTTCGTATCTTAAATGATAGGAGCGAAGCTGAGGACGTGTTGCAAGAAATCTATATCAAAGTTTGGAACAAGGCAGATAAGTACGCCACAGGCCGTGCAAGCGTTATCGCATGGCTTTCAACGATTGCGCGCAACCAAGCGATTGATCGATATAGAGCACGTGGCAAGCCAACTGACGATCTAGATGATCATCATGAGATTTCGGACTTGGCCCCCACGCCAGAACAGGCAGCGCTCCACTCAGATCAAAAAAGCCAAATCGATGCATGTCTTGATCAACTCAACCCAGATCATGCACAAGCTGTGCGCAAAACATATCTGGCTGGCTGGTCCTATCAAGAATCTGCGGATACATTAAAAATACCGCTCAACACGGTCAAAACATGGATCCGACGTAGTCTAATGCAATTAAAGGAGTGTTTGGACAAATGAGCACTCCTTTAAACGAACAAGACCGCTGGCTAGCAGCAGAATTTGCGCTGGGTGGTTTGGCAGATGAATTACGGGCCGAAGCGGCTAAGCGCTATGATCAAGATATCGAGTTTCGTCAAGAAGTCGATGAATGGTCAGAACGCTTGTCACCAATGTTGGAAACGGTGGCACCGGTAACCCCACCCGCCCACGTTTGGAAAAACATTGCAGATCAGTTGAACCTTTCAAACCCGGCCCAATTGAGCTGGTTTGGAAAATTATTCAGCAACAAAATTTACGGCATTTTTTCTGCTGCGCTCGCGGTACTTGTTTTGGTTGTCGGTATTGGATATTTGCCGCAGTTTTTGACCAAGGATTTGCCGCCCCTTACCGCCATATTGAGCGGAGAGCAGGCACCAGCAGCGCTAGTTGCCAATTACGATGTGCGCAATGGAAAAATGATTGTTACAACGAATATGCAAGCCGCTGATGGTCACGATCATGAATTGTGGGTCATTCCGGGCGAAAATGCCACGCCTGTTTCCATGGGCGTTGTTGCGCCAACTGGCACCGCAGAACTGGCTTTGTCAGAAGACATGAAAGGTCTTTTGATCGACGGTGTGACTTTGGCCATTACAGTTGAGCCAGATGGTGGCGCACCAGAGGGCATTCCAACCGGTCCGGTCATCGCGTCAGGTACTTTAGCCATAGGGTAAGTTATTGATTTTTAATGGTTTCAAAAATAATTACACTTTTTTGAAACTAATTTGAGTTTTTACCCGTTGCTCTAATAACCCCAAAAAAATGGGGGCAATTAGGAAACGGAGAACTTTAAATGATTAAATCAGTTTTGAAATCATCTACCGCCCTTGTAATGGCTGCTGGCATCGCATTTGCTTCATCTACTGCATTTGCTGAAAACCCAATGGTTGGCGGCGCTGCAATGCTTGAAGACAAAAACATTGTTGAAAACGCTGTAAACTCAAAAGACCACACAACTTTGGTTGCAGCGGTAACCGCAGCTGGTCTTGTTGAAACATTGGCGTCTGAAGGCCCATTCACTGTATTCGCACCCGTAAACTCAGCATTTGAAGCTTTGCCTGAAGGCACAGTCGAAACATTGCTTAAGCCTGAAAACAAGGACATGCTGGTTAAAGTACTTACCGCGCACGTTGTTGCAGGTAAAATCTCAGGTGCCGATTTGATGAAAATGACCATGGACAATGGCGGCACATATGCGTTCACAACAGTGAGCGGAGATTCGCTAACAGCCCAGGTTAAGAACGACCAGCTTTACATCATCGATGAAAACATGGGCGCAGCAAAAGTTACGATCGCTGACGTCAACCAATCAAATGGTGTTATTCACGTTGTAAACGCTGTTTTGGTTCCAAAATAAGCATTTGGTTGAAGGCTGGTTCTTTTAGAGCCAGCCTTCGCTCCAACTTAATCGGCAAGGGAAACATAAGGTAAGCATCATGTCAGACGATAAAAATCTCGACCGACGTTCATTTTTAAAAAAGAACGGCCTTATGCTCGGCGCGCTGGCAATAGCTGGTGTAGGCGGGGGCGGATATCTCTTGCAGCGCACTGGTGGCTCTCGTGCAGTTGCCGCAGAAGGCAGCTTTGAAATTAGTCGGACCCCTGAAGAGTGGAAAGCGCAGCTCACTGAAAATCAGTATCTGGTTTTGCGTGAAGAAAAAACCGAACGTCCCTACACCTCAGATTTACTCGAAGAAAAACGCGAAGGCACTTATCACTGCGCTGGTTGCGACCTGGCCGTTTATTCATCGACCACCAAATTCAACAGCGATACCGGCTGGCCAAGTTATTGGGCTTCCATTGAAAATGCGGTACGCACGAAACCGGACAACACGCTGTTTACGGCCCGCACCGAAGTTCATTGCCGCCGTTGTGGTGGACATTTTGGCCATATTTTTGATGATGGACCGGAGCCAACAGGCAAGCGGCATTGTTTAAATGGCATCGCGCTGACGTTTAAAGCGGCATAACAGCGATAAACAGATATTGAACTGTCCACTGCATCCGCCCATCCCAGCAGTGGATAAAAGAGCGTGTTTTTCAAAGCACGCTCTTTTTTGCTTTATAGGATAAACCGGCTTAAATCGGTGTCTTCTGCCAACACGCCGACTTGCTTGCGCACATAATCACCGTCGATTTTGATGGTTTCGCCGTCTTTGTCTGGTGCGTCGAATGAAATATCTTCCACCAGTTTTTCCATAACGGTTTGCAATCGACGAGCGCCGATATTTTCAATCTTGGCATTGATCGATACCGCCAGCTCGGCAATGACATCAATCGCATCATCTGCAAAATCAAGCGTTACGCCCTCGGTGCCCATCAAAGCAACATATTGCTTGATCAAACTCGCGTCGATATCATTCAGAATACGCACAAAATCTTCATGCTCGAGGGCCCGCAATTCAACGCGGATCGGCAGGCGGCCTTGAAGTTCAGGCAAAAGGTCTGACGGTTTGGCCACATGGAATGCGCCGGAAGCAATAAACAGGATATGATCGGTTTTTACCGGTCCATATTTAGTGGAAACCGTTGTGCCCTCAATTAATGGCAACAAATCGCGTTGCACGCCCTCTCGGGAAACATCGCCGCCTGAACGGCCATCACGCACACAGATTTTGTCGATTTCATCAAGGAAAACAATACCGTGATTTTCAACAAGGTCGATCGCATCCGCGTTGACTTTATCTTGGTCTAGTAGCTTGTCCGCTTCCTCGTCGATCAGCAATTTATAGCTGTCTATGACCTTGATGGTGCGTTTAACGCCTTTTTGCTTGAAGGCTTTGCCCAGCATATCGGACAGGTCGATCATGCCCATATTTGCGCCCGGCATGCCCGGAATTTCAAACATCCCATTGCCCTGCGGCGCTGAAAGCTCAACTTCGATCTCTTTGTCGTCGAGCTCATTGCTGCGCAGCTTCGCTCTAAAGCTTTCTCGGGTCGCTGCAGTTGCGCTTTCGCCAACAAGCGCGTCCAGCACCCGTTCTTCGGCTTGTAAATGCGCTTTGGCCTGCACTTCCTTACGGCGCTTGTCGCGCAAAAGGGAAATACCGGCTTCAACAAGGTCGCGCACAATTTGCTCGACGTCGCGACCCACATATCCAACTTCGGTAAATTTGGTCGCTTCAACCTTAACGAACGGGGCTTGTGCCAGTTTGGCCAAACGACGAGATATCTCGGTTTTGCCCACGCCAGTCGGGCCAATCATCAAGATGTTTTTTGGACTGACTTCTTGGCGAAGATCGCTATCGAGCTGCTGGCGGCGCCAGCGATTGCGCAATGCGACCGCAACAGCCCGTTTTGCGTCTTTTTGACCTACAATATAACGGTCCAACTCCGAGACGATTTCTCTGGGGGAAAAGCTTAGTTCACTCATTTAATCTTACCTTTCGGTGCCTTGTCGAGAAAGCGCACCATCAGTTCTTCATCTATATATTTGCCATCGACAAAAAGGCTGCGTGGCTCAATGCCATATGTTTCAAAACCAGCCCTAACGTAGGACTTTTTCGCGGCTTCATTTGTTGCGTTGACGCCTAAGTAAAGCTGGATAATGCCAGCATCCATTGCTGTTTGAGCCAATTGATCCAAAATTTTGCCCGAGAGGCCACGGCCTCGTGCTTTTGGGCTCGTGTAAATGGAAACAACGGATGCACTATGTTTGGTTTTTTCGCCTTTCTCGCGAAAATAGGCGCCAATCGCCACCAACTCATCACCTGAAAATGCGCCAAAAGTCACCAAATCCGACAACCATTTTTCAACGTCGGCAAGTGATTTTGCCGCATACTCACCCGCAGAGCCGCCAAATGCATCTGGGTGTTTTGTCAGTGCATTCAAACGCAATTGGCGGAAAATTGGTGCATCTTCCCTTCTTAGGCGGCGTATTGAGTAGCTCATTCGTCCAAATCGATGGTTTCCACGATTAGTTCATTGTTGGTGTAAACGCAGATCTCTGCCGCAATTTTCATCGCACGACGTGCAATATCTTCTGCGTCATAATCGGTATCCATCAACGCGCTGGCAGCTGCGAGTGCGTAATTTCCACCTGAACCAATGGCCATAACACCGTGATCGGGCGATAAAACATCACCTGTTCCGGTAAGGACAAGGCTGTCTTTCTTGTCCGCCACAATCATCATGGCTTCAAGTTTGCGTAAATACCGGTCGGTGCGCCAGTCTTTTGCCAGTTCAACACATGCACGCATTAGCTGGTCTGGATATTGTTCCAACTTTGCTTCTAAGCGTTCAAATAGAGTAAAGGCATCTGCTGTTGCGCCGGCAAATCCTGTGATGACGTTTCCGCCTGCTAAGCGCCGTACTTTACGCGCGCCATGTTTAATCACTGTCGGCCCTAAGGATACTTGGCCATCTCCAGCCACAACAATTTTATTGTTCTTGCGAACCGTCAAAATTGTTGTGCCGCGCCATCCTGCTGAGCCTTGCTGATTTTCTTGCATAGTCAAATTATCTCCTGCAATTCGTCATCCTATTTAGGCCTTCTTTTGCCAATTTCAATCATTTCAATCGAATAGCGACTTTTCGTTGCCGCGAACTGATGCTAATAAGGCCCTGAAATTAAAGGCGAGGCGGCATATGCCGCCCTCAATTAAAAGGTTGCCTTCGTTATGCGCCGCGCAAAATTGATCCGCAAAACAAATGAAACAGACGTAAGCGTGTCTGTAAATTTGGACGGTACAGGAAAATCAAACATCAATACAAATGTTGGTTTTCTTGATCATATGCTGGACCAAGTGGCGCGACATGGCATGATTGATATTGATATCGTCGCAAAGGGTGATTTGCATATTGATGCGCACCACACAACCGAAGATGTGGGCATTGCGCTGGGCCAAGCAATTAAAGAGGCCTTGGGCGATAAAAAGGGCATCCGTCGCTATGCGTCGTGCGATTTACCCATGGACGAGGCCTTGTCTCGTGCCGCGATTGATATATCTGGTCGTCCGTTTCTAGTGTGGCGGGTTGAGTTTAAACGCGACAAAATTGGTGATTTTGATACGGAACTGTTCCAAGAATGGTTCCAGGCGTTTGTCATGAATGCGGGCATTACGCTTCATGTCGAGAACGTATATGGCGACAATGCGCATCATATTGCTGAAAGTTGCTTTAAAGCATTGGCGCGCGCATTGCGTGATGCCGTTGAAATTGATCCGCGAAACGCTGATCGTATTCCGTCGACCAAGGGTATGCTCCAATAGCGTCCCAACCATTTAAAAATTGAGGCAAGACATGGGCCTTTTTGCCATTTATGCAAAACCTTCATCCAAGAATGTAGCCAAGGATGGACCCCAATCCCTTATCACCCAAGAAATTGCGGTTATTCGGGACCGTTTTTCAATATTCGCCTGCTTGTTGACCCCACTTTGGTGTATTTGGCATCGTTTGTGGCTTGAACTCGCGGCTTTTCTAGGCGTGGCATTTGTACTTGGTTTCGCAGCGTTCTTTACCGGCGAAAGCGCGGGCAGTTGGATTGGATTTTTAGTGGCGCTGCTCATCGGGTTTGAGGCCTCGTCAATCCGAGGCTATGCGCTCACGCGCAAAGGCTATTTGTTTAAAGGCCAAGCAGTAGCGCAATCTTCAAGCGAAGCTGAATGGCGTTATGTCGCCAATATGCTCAAACCTGTCGCCCCTGAACCAGAATTGAAGGTGGATGACGAAGTTGAACCCCCGGTGAAACCATCAACAATTGAGGTTTCAACCACTTTTTTATCGAATGAACGGCCAACTGGGATCGTGCAATGAGCGAAAAAGTTCTGATCGTCGATTACGGCGCTGGCAATTTAAAATCGGCACAAAATGCGACACAACGCGCCGCCAAAGAACTTGGCCGCGAAGTGGATGTTGTCGTTTCCGGCGCTGTGGCGGACGTAAAAGATGCTGACCGGGTCATTTTGCCTGGCGTTGGCGCGTTTGCAGATTGTATGGCCGGGCTTGAGAGCGTTGATGGCATGATCGATGCCCTGCATTCCCGGGTCATTTTGGACGCAGTGCCTTTTTTGGGCGTGTGTGTGGGGATGCAACTATTGGCCAGCGAGGGCCGCGAAAAAATCTATTTCAAAGGTCTTGATTGGATCCCGGGGATCGTCAAGCATATCGAGCCAAATGACCCGGCACTTAAAGTGCCCCATATGGGCTGGAACACGCTGACCCAAACCAATCCTCACCCGCTGATTGATGATATCGATCTAGGGGATGACGGGAGCCACGCCTATTTCGTTCACTCGTACTTTTTTGAAGTGGCGGATCCTGCACATTTGATCGCAACCGTTGATTATGGGCAAACCCTGACCGCGATCATTGGCCGGGACAATCTGGTTGCGACCCAGTTTCATCCGGAAAAAAGTCAAACGCTGGGGCTAAAGCTCATCTCAAATTTCCTTAATTGGTCCATCTAGAAAGGCCAAAGCCAAATGATTTTGTTTCCTGCCATCGACCTAAAAGACGGCAAATGCGTTCGCTTGCAAAAAGGCGATATGGATGCGGTAACGGTTTTTAATGACAGTCCGGCTGACCAAGCAAAACAGTTCGAAGATCAGGGCTTTGAATATTTGCACGTCGTTGACTTGAACGGCGCATTTGCAGGCGAAAGCGTGAATGGCGATGCGGTTGAAGCGATTATCAAATCCGTCAATATGCCGGTGCAGCTTGGTGGCGGTATTCGCACGATTGAGCATATTCAAGCCTGGCTTGACCGCGGACTAGCGCGGGTCATTTTGGGTACTATTGCGGTGCGTGACCCAGACTTGGTGATTGAAGCCTGCAAAAAATTCCCCGGCCAGATTGCCGTTGGCATTGATGCGCGTGGCGGCAAGGTCGCGGTTGAAGGCTGGGCCGAAACATCTGAATTGGATGTGATCACCTTGGCGAAAAAGTTCGAAGGCGCAGGCGTCGCGGCGATCATTTTTACCGATATTGACCGCGATGGCATTCTGACCGGCATCAATTGGGACGCGACGTTGGAACTGGCACAAGCGGTTTCAATACCCGTCGTCGCTTCGGGTGGGTTGGCATCAATGGAAGACATTAAAATGATGTGCAAACCGGAAATGGCCGTGCTGGAAGGCGCTATTTCAGGCCGCGCGCTGTATGATGGTCGCATTGATGTAGATCGCGCTCTTGAGATGATTGGGGCAGGAAAATGAGCCTTAAAACCCGCTTGATCCCCTGTCTCGACGTTAAAGATGGCCGCGTCGTTAAGGGCGTCAATTTTGTTGATCTAGTTGATGCTGGTGATCCGGTTGAATGCGCGATTGCCTATGATGCTGCGGGTGCGGATGAACTCTGTTTCCTTGACATTACAGCCAGCCACGAGGGTCGCGACACAATTTATGACGTGGTTGCCCGCACGGCTGAACATTGTTTTATGCCCTTAACGGTTGGCGGCGGCATCCGAACCGTTGAAGATATTCGTAAGCTTTTATTGTCCGGCGCAGACAAAGTGTCGATCAATTCTGCGGCGGTAAACGATCCGGACTTTATCAATCGGGCAGCAGATAAGTTTGGCAATCAGTGCATAGTGGTTTCAGTCGACGCAAAAAGACGCGCCACGCAATCTTTGGGCGGCGACAATCGATCAAATTGGGAAATTTACACCCATGGCGGACGCCAGGCGACGGGCATTGATGCGGTTGAATTCGCGATTGATATGGTCAAGCGTGGCGCTGGAGAATTATTGGTGACCTCGATGGATCGGGATGGTACCAAAATTGGGTTTGATATTGAATTGACCCAAACAATTGCGGACGCTGTACCTGTGCCGGTCATCGCTTCGGGTGGGGTTGGCGAACTTGATCATTTGGTTGATGGAGTAAAAAATGGCCATGCGAGCGCTGTGCTTGCGGCCTCGATTTTTCATTTCGGCACCTATTCGATTGGACAAGCAAAACAACATTTGGCCCAAAGTGGTATTGCCGTGCGCCAAGATAATGTGGCTAAAGAGGTGTTATGACCTTTTCACTGGGCGATCTTGAACGCATTATTGCACAAAAAGCCGCAGCTTCTGCCGATGTTTCCTATACGGCAAAATTGTTGCAAAATGGCGGTAAGGAAGCGGCGAAAAAGCTGGGCGAAGAAGCTGTTGAGGCGGCTCTTGCTGCCGTACTTGGGGATCGCGACGAACTCACCAAAGAAGCTGCTGACGTTCTTTATCATTTGCTTGTTGTGCTTAAAGGCGCTGATATTCCCCTAAGCGACGTGTTGAGTGAACTTGAACAGCGCACCGCGCAAAGCGGGCTTGACGAAAAAGCTTCGAGAAAGGCTTGAAATTTGGACCAGCTCAAAGCCGCCGGATACCCATCGCCCTATCGTCATTTTTCGAAGGCGGAATGGGCTGCGCTGCGTGCGGATGAGCTGATGACGCTGACCGCCGATGATCTGGTGCGGTTGCAATCATTAAATGATCCAATTTCATTAGCAGAAGCGGAAAAAATCTATTTGCCGCTCGCCCGGCTTTTGTCAATTTATGTCGAAGCGGTCCAGGGACTGCACCTCGCGTCCGGTAAATTTTTGCATCAAAATGGTGAAAAAGCGCCCTTTATTATTGGCGTCGCGGGTTCGGTTTCGGTTGGAAAGTCGACAACGGCGCGTATTTTGCGCGCTTTGTTGCAGCGCTGGCCATCATCGCCCAAAGTTGATCTTGTCACAACAGACGGCTTTCTGCTGCCAAACGCGCAACTGGAAAAACGCGGTTTAATGGAAAAAAAGGGCTTCCCCGAAAGCTATGATCGCGGGGCGTTCCTAAAGTTCTTGGCGCGGATTAAAGCCGGTGAGCCAAATGTCAGCGTGCCCACCTATTCTCATCTTGTTTATGACGTGGTCAAAGGCGAAGAAATTACGGTCGATCGGCCCAGCATTTTAATCGTTGAGGGGCTCAACATTCTTCAACCGGGCGAACTGCCCAAAAATGGCAAGCCGATCCTGTTCGCCTCGGATTATCTAGATTTCTCGATCTATATTGACGCCGCCGAAGCCAATTTGCGAAAATGGTATGTGGAGCGGTTTTTGCGGTTGCGCGAAACCGCATTCCAAGACCCAACAAGCTTTTTCCATCGGTTCTCAAAGCTAGATGCAGGCGAGGCAAAAGCACTCGCCATCTCCATTTGGGAACAGATCAACCTGCCCAATTTGACCAATAATATTTTGCCCACCCGTGGTCGCGCAGATCTGATCCTTAAAAAGGGCCCCGATCACACCATTGATGAAGTGGCATTGCGTAAGCTTTAAAGAGCAAGTCCTGTATCTTTTGCCATCTGTTCCAGGCTCATATTTGGTCGAGCACCCACATGAGAAATGATTTCAGAAGCGCATAGGCAACCCAGCGAAAGGCTTTGGTCCATGGTTTGGCCGCGCGCCAATCCATAAAGGAAACCAGATGCAAACAGGTCACCTGCGCCAGTTACGTCTTCAACCTGCTCCACTTTGAAGGCAGGAACTTCGCTTACAGTACCATCTTTAATAGCAAGGGCACCTTTTGAGCCGAGCGTAATGGCGACGGTGGCGCAGTCTTCTTGAACAGCTTTGACCGCATCGCTGAGATTATCCACTTGATATAGCGACTTAATTTCATCTTCATTTGCCAGCAAAACATCCATGGTTTTGTTGCGCAACAGATTGATAAACTCATCCCGGAAACGATCAACGCAAAACGGATCGGACAATGTAATTCCAGCCAAACGCTGGTGTTTGTGCGCCAATTGACCCGCTTTCACAAAAGCACGTTTGGCTTCAGGGGGATCCCACAAATACCCCTCCATAAAGGTCAATGCGGACGCAGAGATCAAGTCTTCGTCCATATCAGCAACCGTAAGCTCCTGACAGGCCCCCAGATAGGTGTTCATGGTGCGCTCGCCATCTGGGGTGATCACAATCATCGAACGAGCTGTGGAGGTGCCGTGAATAAGCGTTGGCGTGGTATAAACAACACCTGCTTTGGTCAAATCTTTGCGAAAGATCTGCCCCAGATCATCTTCAGCCACTTTGCCAATAAAAGCGCCATTGCCACCCAGCGAGGAAACGCCCACCGCCGTGTTGCAGCAAGAACCGCCTGAAATATGCTGAGGATTGCCGGGCAGGCGGGAATATAAATATTCAGACCGCTCCGCGTCCACCAAATGCATGATGGATTTATCCATGCCTTCTTTTTGCAAAAATTCATCATCGACTTTTGCAAATACGTCAATGATGGCATTGCCAATGGTTAAAACGTCAAATCTGGCATCAGCCATAAGGATCTCGCCCCTCGGGATCGTTGTCATGTGTTTGCTGGTCATTTTTATACCAGCAGGTGCCTTACCTTATGCTTTTAGAACCTTGTCCTTAAATTTGCATTGATCCACAATAATACAGTGGTAGCATTCTGGCTTGCGGGCTTTGCAAATATATCGACCGTGCAAAATCAGCCAATGATGGGCATGTAGTAAAAACTCAGCCGGAATGATGCGCTCTAATAATAATTCAACCGCGAGTGGCGTTTTCCCTGGCGCGAGGCCGGTGCGATTGGAAATACGAAACAGGTGGGTGTCCACCGCAATCGTTGGTTGCCCAAAGGCAATGTTAAGTACCACATTGGCAGTTTTACGTCCGACACCGGGTAAAGCTTCAAGTTCTTCGCGGGTTTGGGGGACTTCAGAATTATGTTTGTCGATCAAGTCTTTGCAAAGCGTGTAAACGTTTTTCGCCTTGTTGCGGTAAAGGCCTATCGTTTTAACGTAATTGCGAATTTCTTCTTCGCCCAATGCATACATGGCTTCGGGTGTAGAGGCGATTGCGAACAGCGACTTTGTGGCCTTGTTCACCCCAATATCGGTGGCTTGCGCACTCAGGACCACTGCCACAAGCAAGGTGAAGTGATTGACGTAATCCAACTCCCCCTCAGGATGAGGATCGCTCGCCTGAAAATTGGCGAACATCTGATGAATTGTCTGTTTTGTAAGTCGGGATCGTTTGGCCATGGTGCTCAGAACTCAGATGAAGACATTTTGAGTAGGGCATGAGAACGGCCCAAATTAAAGAGCAAAAGCACATATTTGGAAACAAAACACACTCCATCTCGTCTTGGGTCGAAAATCGCGTAATTCGTCATGTTAAAATCGGGTCGCAAGGCGCACCGAACGGCGTTATGTTGCATCTATTATGAACGATATGACCCCGCTATACGCACAGGCCAACGACTATAAGCTCATCAAGCAGGTGATTGAGGAAATCTCAAAACGCCCGGCGGATGAGCATAATCTGGATCGCATCGCGGCCGATTTGGGGCTGAACACCCGTCAGTTAACAGCTCTTTTTAAACGCTGGGCGGGTTTAACGCCAAAAGCATTTTCACACTGCGTAACGCTTAATCGTGCCCGGCAGATGCTCAAAGACAATATGTCTTTGCTCGATACGAGTTATGAACTCGGGCTGTCGTCTGCTGCTCGGCTTTACGATCTTTTCGTCACCCACGACGCGATGCCGCCAGGCATTTACCGGGCGAAGGGTGAGGGGCTGGAAATTCGCTATGGATTTCATCCGTCACCATTTGGCCAAGCGCTGATCATGTTGACCGAATATGGGTTGGCGGGGCAGGCTTTTTGCGACGTTGGCGAAGAAAAAGAAGCGTTGGCGGATATGACAAAACGCTGGCCCAAAGCCAAATATGTGCAAGCACAACCTGATGAAATTCGGCCCTGGGCAGAAAAGATATTTGACCCAACACGTTGGAACGCAGAGGAACCGGTGCGTATCGTTATGATCGGTACAGATTTTGAAGTGCGTGTTTGGCAGACCCTTTTGCACATAAAACCGGGACAAGCCACAAGCTATGGCGATATCGCGGCCCATTTGGGCAACCCCAAAGCCGCACGGGCCGTTGGCGCAGCTGTGGGGCGTAATCCAATTTCGTTTGTTGTGCCGTGTCACCGGGTGATCGGTAAAAACGCCAAACTAACCGGATATCACTGGGGACTTACCCGCAAACAGGCAATTTTGGGTTGGGAAGCAGGGCTAACAGCATAAGATCGGTTCCGACACCCTCGTTTTCGATGCACTTATGACAGGCACCAATTGGCGGGGGTGCCGGGGAAGGCCCCATAGGGGCCGACGGCGGCTTAAAAAAGAAGCGGGGGTGCAAACGTAGTTTGCAACTGTGGCGTCAAACGGATTATTCGATATTTTCGACGTTCAGGACTTTGCCATCCGCATCTAGATCATAAATGATCGGTTTGCCGGTCGCGATTTCCCGTTTGAGGATTTCTTCAGGGCTTAGATTTTCCAGTTTCATCACCAAGGCACGCAATGAATTGCCGTGAGCTGCAACCAAAATCGTGCCGCCATCCGCAACCCGGGGTGCAATTTCAGCTTCAAAATAAGGCAGCACGCGATCCGCAGTATCTTTGAGGCTTTCGCCGCCCGGAGGAGGCGTATCATATGATCGGCGCCAAATATGGACTTGCTCTTCGCCCCATTTTTTGCGGGCATCATCTTTGTTCAGGCCAGCAAGGTCGCCATAGTCCCGCTCGTTCAGGGCTTGGTTGCGGATGATCGTCATATTGACGATATCCATATTTTCGAGCATCAAATCAAGCGTGTGTTGCGCACGTTTTAGGGCAGACGTGTAGCAAATCTCGATCTCATAGCCGCGAGACTTGAGCAACTGGCCAGCTGAAGTTGCTTCTTCAACGCCTTTTTCCGTCAGGCCGGGATTCTTCCAACCGGTGAACAGGTTTTTAAGGTTCCATTCGCTTTGTCCGTGACGAACAAGTATCAATCTGCGGTCCATTTATCTTTTCCTTGATCTTTGATGGCCAAACGCCAAATTGCTAGAGGCCCAATACGTCGGCCATTGAATAAAGTCCAGGTGCTTTATCTTGCGCCCACAATGAGGCGCGAATGGCGCCATTGGCAAAAACGGAACGGTCTTGGGCATGATGTTTGATCTCAATGCGCTCGTAACTGCCCGCAAAAATAACCGAATGATCACCAATTACCGTGCCACCACGCAAAGTCGCAAACCCAATCGTGCCCGTTTCGCGCGCACCGGTGATCCCGTCGCGTGATCGAACTGCATTGTCTGCCAAATCAATATCGCGGCCTTCAGCCGCTGCTTCCCCGAGCATTAGCGCCGTGCCGGACGGCGCATCCATTTTCATACGGTGGTGCATTTCTAAAACTTCGATGTCAAAATCATCCGGCAGCGCGGCCGCTGCTTTTTTTACAAGATTTTCCAATAGGTTGACACCCATCGACATATTGCCAGACTTTACAATCCTACCATTGCCGGACAGGTTCGCGATTTGATCGTCTTGTTCCTGTGTCCAACCGGTTGTGCCGATCACATGCACAAGACCCAATTTATGGGCCCGTTTTGCATATTCGATGCTTACTTGTGGCACCGTAAAATCAATGATGGCATCAGACCCTGAAAGCGCGGCGTCAATATCAGAGGTGATCAACACGCCAGACGCTTCTAGTCCTGCAATCACGCTAGCGTCTTTGCCAATCGCATCAGCACCATCGCGTTCAATACCGCTATAAAGCT
This sequence comes from Maritalea sp., assembly GCF_051251695.1. NCBI lineage: Bacteria > Pseudomonadati > Pseudomonadota > Alphaproteobacteria > Hyphomicrobiales > Devosiaceae > Maritalea > Maritalea sp. The sequence continues at coordinate 54,951 of NZ_JBPOEU010000012.1, forward strand.
GAGCACCTTCGATTTGCGATATGGCGCGAATGTTTGCGCAACCCATTCGCCCGCTGGCGCCCAAAATGGTAATTTTTTGCATGTTTTCGCCGATCCATCTTCTTGAATATTTATGTAGCAGATATGCTCAAGGGGCGCCAAGGCCGGAAGGCCGAGTTTGTTAAAATCTGGTGCCGAAAACAACTCGTTTTCCAGCCTTTGCCAAGGACTGTTCGGTATCCGAGGCCATGATCTGGCGTAACTCTTCGCCAAGGTCGGCTGCTGGCAGCGCACCAAACCCAAGCCGTGCGTAATAGGGGGCGTTCCAAGGCACATTTTCAAAGGTAATGCCGCTTATGCCAGCAAATCCGTTGGATTTGGCAAATTCAGCAAAATTGTTCAGGAGCTTTTTGCCGATTTGTTTGCTTTGATGCTGGCGCAAAACGGAAACTTCAGCGCAATAAAGAAGATCATCAACCGGTTTCGCCCGTAAAAATCCAACGGGTTCTCCAAACATTTCAGCGACCCACATGATTTGGTTTCGCGCCATGGCGTCGGCGTAAAACTGCGCGGACATCGGGGAGAAGTCTATTAGCGCAAACCCACCGCCCAACCGATCAAACAGTTTTGCGGCATCGGCTTCAATTTCGCTCAGCGCTTTCGCGTCTGAGCTGTCAGCCGGGCGAATTGAAATGATTGTATCGTTTGCGGTCGCAATTTCATCATTTATCGCCCCGGCGGCTGCGTATGGGTCGTCAGCGCGATAGATCGGGCGGCCAACAACCAGATGGTTGGCCCCAATCTCAATGGCTTGGCTTGGGGTTAAAATGCGTTTTTGATCATCACTGGTGCTGCCTGCCGGGCGAATACCGGGGGTAACCGCCAGCAACTTGCCGCCACTGGCCTGTTTGACCAATTCGATTTCATGGGCCGAACAAACCACCCCATCAATACCTTCGCCAGCAGCCTGTTTGGCGCGTCGTTCCACGAGATCGCGTACGCCAAATGCATAGCCACTTGCCTTAAGGTCTTCATCGTCCAGTGAGGTCATCACCGTTACGCCCAGCAGTTTTGTTTCTGAATCTTGTGCGGCGCGTTTTGCAGCGGCCATACAATGAGGTTCGGCATGGATAGTGACGAAATCCGCACCAAGCTCAACCAGCCCCGCAACGCCTTTTTCCACTGTGTTTGGAATATCCAACAATTTAACGTCGCAGAAAATCTTTTTGCCAGCGGCCTTAAGCGACTTAGCAAGACCCAACCCATCATCGCCATAAATAAGCTGATAGCCAATTTTATAGAACACGCCACGATCATCAATCTTCTCGACTAGTGCCTCCGCCTCTTTTCGGGTGGAGACATCAAGCGGAATGATCAATTGGGACGTGGAATTGGACATGTGAAGTGGAGCTCCGGCAATATTGAGCGCGTTCAGTAAAAGTGGAAACCGGTTTTTCGGTTCGAACGCGCGACCAAACAAAAATTCAGAGTGAAATTTTCAAATTGAACTCTGAGCTTGTCGGAAATGTTAACTGGCATAGTTCGAACAAATCGACAAGCGAATGTTAGTTCATGGGCCAGTCTTCAATTGCGGTCCAGTCAGAGAAGAGTGTTGAACCATCGCGATCAAATGCAAAAATATTGCCGCCGCCTTTTGCGGCCAAGCGGCGTTGATCTTCATTGCGGGCAATTTTGCGTCCGCCAATCTGACATTTCAGCAGTGTGCCCACGGCACCATGGCCGACAAATAGAACATTTTTGTCTTTGTGACGGCGCAGATGTTCACGGACCGCATCAACGACACGTTGTTGCGCATTCCGAGCGGTTTCCCAGCCATAAGCGCTTTTGTCTGGTTCTGCAAAAAACTGGTCAGCGACTTTTTCAAATTGCTCGGGTGGCACAAACCCCAATGCGCTGCGCTCATTCTCGTCGCACTGGGGGTCTTGGACAAAACCAACCCCAATCCGGTGATCGATGATCATGGCGCTATCAATCGCTTTTTGCTCGCTTGACGATATGATCATCTCGACATGATCGAAAATGCCGCGGTCCACGCCAGTTTGTAATCTTTTTCGTCCAACTTCGGACAAGCCCCAACGCGGCGTTGGAATGGTTGGGTCAATAACGACTTCCGGGTGAGAAAGATAAAGGGTATGGGACAAGGAACTAGCGCCGAATGGTCAAAAGCTCATTGACCAAAGCGTCTGCTCTTGCCGCAACTGGTGGAACTGTTAGCTCACCATTTTCGTCAAATGCCGTCGCTGCCATGCCCACCCCAAGGGCCGTCGGGGCCATTAAGGCGCCAACCTTTGACAGAATATCGCGCAGGTGCGAAAGCACCATTATGCCGGCAAGCGAGCCGGTTGATGCGGCACCAAGGCCAAAAGTCGCTTTGGAAAAAGCACCCTGCTTCTGCCGGGTGAGCCAATCAATGGTGTTTTTAAGCAATGGACTAAGGGAGCCATTATATTCCGGCGTAGCGATAAAAATCGCATCAGCTTGCGCAAATCGCTTTGCTAATTCCAACGCACATTTCGGGTGATGCTGGCTTTCAAGATCCTCATCAAAAATCGGCATCGGATAGTTGCCAAGATCGATATATTCAGCGTCCGCACCCTTTTCAATCAATCGTTTAACGACCAATTGAGCCAGTTGTTCATTGTAAGAGCCTTTTCGAATTGACCCCGAAATTGCCAAGATTTTTTTCATCTTTGTTTCCTATCAATTTCGGGCAACAAAACGTAAATTCGCGAACACGTCAATATATAATAAGAAAAAACTTATTATTTACCGTCACCCAACCCTTCAAAAAGCCCTTTAATTTTCGAAAAGAAGCCGTTTGACGTTGGGTTATTGTCGTTTGTGGTGATCTCATTGAACTCTTCAAGCAGCTCGCGTTGGCGTTTGGAGAGGTTTTGCGGTGTTTCCACATCCATTTGGATGTAAAGATCGCCAATCTGCTGGCTACGCAATACGGGCATGCCTTTGGTCTTAAGTCGCACCCGTTGCCCAGCTTGGGTGCCTTGGGGGACTTTGACTTTTGCACGGGCGCCATCAAGGCCCGGCACTTCAAATTCGCCACCAAGGGCTGCCGTGGTCATCGAAATGGGTACACGACAAAATAGATCTGCCCCATCGCGCTGGAACAGGTCGTGGGGTTTGATCGAAATGAATATGTAAAGATCACCGGCTGGCCCGCCGCGCATACCTGCTTCGCCTTCGCCGGACAAACGAATGCGCGTGCCGTCTTCAATGCCTTTAGGCACATCCACAGATAAAGAGCGTGATTCTTGTCGACGGCCTTGACCGGAACAATCCGTACAAGGCTGGTCCATCGTTTCGCCGCGCCCATGGCATTGTGGGCAAGTGCGCTCAATGGTGAAAAAGCCCTGAGCAGCTCGAACCTTGCCGTGGCCCTGACAAGTGCCGCATGCCGAAAAGCCAGTGCCCGGTTTAGCGCCATTGCCAGAACATGTGTCACAACCCACCATGGATGGCACGTCGATATCAACAGTTTGGCCTTCAAAGGCTTCTTCCAGGCTAACTTCAAGGTTGTAGCGCAGGTCGGATCCGCGCGTCGCTGAACTGCGTTCGCGGCGGCCCCCGCCTTGTTGGCCACCCATAAAGTCGCCAAAAATGTCTTCAAAAATATCAGACATTGAAGATGAAAACTCAGACCCAAATCCATGCTGACCGCCTCCGCCACCACCATTTTGGAACGCGGCATGACCAAATCGATCATAGGCGGCACGCTTTTGCGCGTCTTTTAATGTGTCATAGGCGACAGAAACTTCTTTAAATGTTGCTTCTGCGGCAGCATCTCCGGGGTTTTTGTCCGGATGATATTTCATCGCGAGTTTGCGATAGGCCGATTTAAGGGCTTTGTCATCCGCTTCGCGGGTAACCCCTAATACCTCATATAAATCTTTTTGCGACATGGCGCTGGTGCTCCAAAATTGGTGCTCCGAGTTCGTTGGCGGGACAGGTTGCTTATTTCGCAATCTGCCCCACCAATTAGATCGGTTAAGTCAGGAAAGACTTAGGACTTTTGGTCTTCGTCTTTGACTTCTTCAAAGTCAGCATCAACAACGTCATCATCCGCTGCGTCGCCGCCGTCAAACTCTTCGCCGTCTTCTTCTTGGTTGGCCTGATACATAGCCTCGCCAAGTTTCATTGAGCTTTGAGCCAATGCGCCGGTTTTCTCTTTGATCAAGTCAGCATCGTCGCCCTCAAGTGCAGATTTAAGCTCTGCAAGTGCGTCTTCAATGTTGGCGCGTGTGAGTTCGTCAACCTTGTCGCTGTGCTCTTTCATTGAGCTTTCTGTTGAATGGACCAAAGCCTCGCCTTGGTTTTTCGCTTCAACAGATTCGCGTTTCTTTTGGTCAGAATCTGCGTTGGCTTCCGCATCTTTCACCATTGCATCAATCTCGGCGTCAGAAAGACCACCAGATGCTTGAATGCGAATTTGCTGCTCTGTGCCTGTGCCTTTATCTTTGGCTGAAACGTTCACAATGCCGTTGGCATCAATATCAAACGTCACTTCAACCTGTGGCACGCCGCGTGGTGCTGGTGGAATACCAACCAAATCGAACTGACCGAGCATTTTATTGTCGCTCGCCATTTCCCGCTCACCTTGAGAAACCCGAATGGTCACCGCAGATTGGCTATCTTCTGCGGTTGAGAACACTTGGCTTTTCTTGGTTGGGATAGTGGTGTTGCGGTCAATCAATCGCGTGAACACGCCACCCAAAGTTTCAATACCCAAAGACAAAGGTGTTACGTCCAAAAGCAACACGTCTTTCACGTCGCCTTGCAGAACACCTGCCTGAATAGCAGCACCAGCAGCAACAACCTCATCAGGGTTCACGCCCTTATGTGGCTCTCTGCCAAAGAACTCTTTTACAGTCTCTTGGATTTTTGGCATACGGGTCATACCGCCAACCAAAACAACTTCGTCAATCTCGCCAGCTGTGATGCCCGCATCTTTTAGGGCAGCTTTACAAGGCTCAATTGTCCGTTTGATGAAGTCTTCAACCAACTGCTCAAGTTTAGCACGCGTCAGTTTAAGCTGAAGGTGTTTCGGGCCAGATTGGTCAGCTGTAATAAACGGCAAGTTGACTTCTGTTTGTGTCGCTGAAGACAATTCGATTTTTGCTTTTTCAGCAGCTTCTTTCAAACGTTGAAGGGCAAGTTTGTCGCCCCGAAGGTCGATGCCATTTTCACGCTTAAATTCGTCAGCCAAATAGTCGACCAAACGCATATCGAAATCTTCACCACCAAGGAATGTGTCCCCGTTGGTTGATTTTACTTCAAATACGCCATCGCCGATTTCCAAGATGGATACGTCAAATGTACCACCACCAAGGTCATAAACAGCGATAATGCCAGCTTCTTGTTTATCAAGGCCGTAAGCTAGCGCTGCAGCTGTTGGCTCGTTGATAATCCGCAAAACTTCAAGACCAGCAATTTTGCCCGCATCTTTTGTAGCTTGGCGTTGGCTGTCGTTAAAGTAAGCAGGAACCGTAATAACGGCTTGCGTTACAGGCTCACCCAAATAGCTTTCCGCAGTTTCCTTCATTTTTTGAAGGATCATGGCTGAAATCTGTGAAGGGGAGTATTTCTCACCCTTAGCTTCAACCCATGCGTCGCCGCCATCGGCTTTCACAATTTTGTAAGGGACAAGATTTTTGTCTTTTTTCACCATTGGATCGTCGAACCGGCGACCGATCAACCGTTTGATCGCAAAAAGCGTATCTTCCGGGTTGGTGACAGCTTGGCGTTTTGCCGGCTGACCAACTAGGCGGTCGTCATCGGTGAACGCAACCATGGAAGGGGTTGTGCGCGCACCTTCAGCGTTCTCAACGATTTTTGGCTCAGAACCATCCATGATCGCAATACATGAATTTGTTGTTCCAAGGTCAATTCCAATTACTTTACCCATTTATAAAACCTCTTTTTTGGCAGACCCTTTGTCTGACCCCGTTTCCAGCAGTCTTTCACCGGCAATATGCCGTTTGGATCCCTGATATTCAGTTTTAAGCGCAATCGCACCCAAACCAGTTGTTGATCGGTATATAGGAAGCAACGAATTGCCCTTCAAGCACCAAGGATCATAATTTTTGTGTCTTAAATTACGACATTGGTCGCATGCCCATTTCGATCAATTTTTTGCGAATATTTTGGACCGCAAAGAACAAGCGCGGTTATATAGACGTGAAGAACATGAAAAGCGACAGCAAAAATTAAAAAAACATGCGAATTTTTCCAAGCCAGTTGAGCAAAACCGAACAGATCGATCTCATTGATGAAATCAGTGCCGCGCTGCGCGTCGCGCCGCTGTTTGTGCCAAAGATGCCAAGAACGGGGAAAGAATTTTCCGTTCGCATGTCAAATTTTGGCCCCCTCGGGTGGGTTTCCGACCAAAAGAACGGCTATCGATATCAATCAACCCACCCAGAAACGGATGCGGCTTGGCCGGTGATGCCGCAAAGTCTTTTGGATTTATGGTCGGAAATAACAGATTATCCAGCACCGCCTGAAGCGTGTTTGATCAACTATTATGCCCCAGGCGCAAAAATGGGTATGCATCAAGATCGCGATGAGGATGATTTTGATGCGCCGGTTGTTTCCGTTTCGTTGGGCGATCGTGCAAGGTTTCGTTTAGGCGGCACCAAACGTGGGGGCAAAACTTCATCATTTGAAATTAGTTCGGGTGACGTTTTGGTTTTAGAGAAAGACACGCGCCTTGCTTATCACGGTATTGATCGGGTCTATCCTAACTCGTCCAATCTTTTGGATCACGCGAAGGAATGGTTTCCTGAAGGCGGACGGATAAACCTTACCTTGCGGCGGGTAAGCAAGATTTAGGCACCGTGTTCAAAGTCGAAACATAAAAAAACCGGCACATTGGCCGGTTTTGAATTGCTGCAGTTGAACTAAGGTGAATGCTTAAACGGATTTGTCTAAGTTTTCGCCACTTTCAGATGCTGCTGCCGCTGCGGTTTTTGGACCGCCTTTTGCAACACCCACCATCGCGGGGCGCAACATGCGTTCACCGATTACATAACCCGCCTGTACAACTTCCATAACGGTGTTTTCCACAACATCGCTATTTGGAATTTCAAACATCGCTTGGTGGAAATTGGGATCAAACTTTTCGCCCTTAGGCTCAAGCTTTGTAATGCCGTTTTTTTCGAGCAACCGGTGCATTTCGCGTTCGGTCATTTCAACGCCTTCAATCAGCGATTTAAACTGACCGTCAGCTTCGTCTTTGGCCTCTTGGGGCATGGTCAATAGCGCACGGGACAAATTGTCCGTGGCCGTGAGCATGTCGCGGGCAAAATTTGCCATCGCATATTGGCGCGCGTCTTTTACGTCGCGTTCTGTGCGTTTGCGTAAATTTTCCATTTCCGCAACAGCGCGCAACAAACGGTCTTTAAGCTTGGCGTTTTCTGCCTCAAGCACCTCCACTGGGGATGCCGCGTCCTGTTCGTCCGCAGCATCATGCAAAGGCTCAGCATCGTGCTGCTCATCTTGATTTGCTTCGTTATGGAACTCTTCGTCACTCATCATGGTTGGTCTGCTTGTTTCTTATTTGAACTGTGCCCCGGATATTGACCATTGAAAGACAAATTTCAAGCACTCAGTTCAAATGAGTTAGAATTTGCACTAAACGCCGCGCTTATTAATGAGTTTTGACACCACATGGGCGGTATAATCCACCGCGGGTACAATTTTGGCATAATTAAGTCGAGTAGGGCCAATCACGCCGACGACCCCAACAACATTTTGATTGATGTCGCGATAGGGCGATAAAATCACCGAGGAGCCTGAAAGAGAGAACAATTTATTCTCCGCGCCAATGAAAATCCTGACGCCGTTTGCGTCATTGGTATCCGCTAACAAATCGATGATCGATTTTTTAGATTCCAATTCATCAAAAAGCTGACGCACCCGGTCCAATTCTTCGCTGGCCATAGTGTCGGCAATTAAATTTGCGCGTCCGCGCACAATCAATGTTGGCGTTTCGTCGCCGCGCGGTTCTGAAAGGGTGGCCAATCCCTCGTCAACCAGCCGCTTGGTGAGATCATCAAGTTCAGCTTTGTGCGCTATATGTTGATCTTGGATGAAAGCGCGTACTTCGCGCAAGGTACGCCCAATAATATGGTGGGATAAAAAATTGCTGGCCTTGGTCAACTCGCTTGCGGTTAATCCCGCAGGAATAGAAAACACCCGGTTTTCAACATGCCCATCTTCACCCACCAGAACCGCCATCGCCAATTCCGCGCCAAGCCGCACAAATTCGATATGTTTGAGAACGGTATCGGCCTTTGGCGCTAACACGAGGCCCGCGCCGTGTGAAAGTCCGGATAAAACTTGGCTGGCTTGGGCCAGCACGTCCTCGATTTTTTCATCCTTGGCGGCGGCATCAATATGTTTTTCAATACTTTGCCGCTCGTCATGGCCCACAGCGCCGATTTCAAGCATCGCATCAACAAAGAACCGCAAGCCGGTATGGGTTGGCGCGCGACCAGCAGAAGTGTGCGGCGCAGCGATCAAACCAAGTTCTTCCAAGTCTGCCATGACGTTGCGCACGGATGCAGCCGAAAGGCTAACATCCAGCGCTCTAGAGAGTTGCCGAGACCCAACAGGTTCCCCCGTTTCAATAAAGCGCTCGACCAGCCGTTTAAAAATGCCTTGCGAGCGTTCGTTCAGAACGGATAAAAAATCCTGATCAAGTGGTGGTTCGCGTGGTGGCATACTCAATTTTGCCTCATCCATAAAATGCGCTTCAATAAGCTTATTTAGGCTCAAAAAGCCCAATCGCCAAGTTTTAAACAGACGTCAGGCACCCAATAGGCAGTAAATTACAGCGTTTGACGCGCTTTACTCTTGAAGTTGAGCGCGTTATCAGCCAATCAAATGCCAACAAAGCAATTTATTAAGGGGAACCGCAATGCGGCCTTCAAAACGCGCAAATGATCAAATGCGCGACGTAACCATTGAACGTAACGTTTCATCTCATGCTGAAGGATCATGCATGATCTCGTTTGGCGGCACAAAAGTATTATGCACGGCAAGCGTTGAAACGAATTTACCCCCTTGGCGTCGTGGCCAAGGCCTTGGTTGGGTTACCGCAGAATATGGCATGCTTCCCCGCTCTACCGGCCAGCGTATGCGCCGTGAAGCAACAGCCGGCAAACAATCTGGCCGCACCCAAGAAATTCAACGCCTTATTGGCCGCTCGCTGCGTGCGATCGTAGACATGAAAGCTCTGGGCGAAAATCAAATTACTGTTGATTGCGATGTTATTGAAGCGGATGGCGGTACTCGTACGGCCTCAATCACTGGTGCATTTGTTGCCATGTCAGACGCCCTATCTTGGATGCGTGAGCGCGAACTTGTCGGCGATAAGGTTATCACTGATCAATTGGCGGCCATTTCATGCGGCATTTACCGAGGCCAACCTGTTCTTGACCTTGATTATGACGAAGATAGCGAAGCTGAAACCGACGCGAATTTTGTGATGACAGGGTCTGGTGGATTTGTTGAAATTCAAGGCACCGCAGAAGAAAGCCCTTTTTCAGCGGACGAGTTGGCAAAACTAATTGGTTTGGCGCAAAAAGGCGTTGGCGAATTGGTGGAACTGCAAAAAGCAGCGTTGAAAGGCTGACATGCGTAAACTTGAAAAAGGCCAAAAACTGGTGGTGGCCACCCACAATGAGGGAAAGCTGCGCGAATTTAGAACATTGCTGGCGCCCTTTGGGCTTGAGCTTGTATCTGCTGGTGAGCTTGGTTTGCCTGAACCCGAAGAAACAGGCACCACCTATGAAGCAAATGCTATTCTAAAAGCGCAAGCCGCTGCCAGCGCGTCTTCGCTTTGGGCGTTAGCCGACGATTCTGGACTAAGCGTTTATGCCCTTGATGGTGATCCGGGCATTTATTCAGCACGCTGGGCTGGCCCAGACAAAAACTTTGATGACGCTATGGTCAAAGTCCATACATCCTTGATGGAAAAGGGAGCTATGGCACCCGGGCAACGCACCGCCGCTTTTGTAGCGACACTTTGTCTTGCCAATCCAGAAGGTGAAACCATTTGCTTTGAGGGACGTGCCGAAGGCACCCTTATTTGGCCACCACGTGGCAATCAGGGCTTTGGATATGACCCGATGTTTCAACCGGACGGCCATGTGCGCACGTTTGGCGAAATGAGCGAAGCGGAAAAGCACGCCTGGTCAAAGGACAAAATTGGCCTTTCACATCGTTCCCGTGCCTTTTCTTTATTTGTGAAGGACTGTTGCCCTGACCACTGAGCCTGATCTTTTTGGTGTTTATGTGCATTGGCCGTTTTGTGCGGCCAAATGCCCTTATTGCGACTTCAATTCACATGTCCATCGCGGCCCGTTTGACGAAGACGCATATATTGAGAGCTACCTCACCGAAATAAACCAAACTGCCCAATTGGTGCCCGACCGGACCGTTCGATCCATCTTTTTTGGCGGCGGTACGCCATCGCTGATGCAGCCCCAATCGGTTGAAAAAATTATCAATGCGATTTCAACAAAATGGCAATTGTCCAATGATGTTGAAATTACGTTGGAAGCTAACCCAACCAGCGTTGAGGCAGACAAATTTCAGGCGATCCGGCTTGCTGGCGTAAACCGGGTTTCGTTGGGTGTACAGTCGTTGCGCACAGAACCGCTCGCGGCATTGGGGCGTTTGCATTCCGTGGATGATGCCATCAAAGCGGTTGAGCTTGCTCAATCCATTTTTGACCGCGTCAGCTATGATTTGATCTATGCACGGCCAAACCAGACACTGGATGAATGGCGGCAAGAACTGACCCAGGCTCTTAATCTCGCGCGGGACCATATATCGCTTTATGCACTGACCATCGAATCCGGCACGCGCTATTATGACCTGTTTCGTGCGGGCAAACTTAAAATGCCAGATGGGGAACTATCGGCCCAATTTTATGAGCTGACCCAAGAAATCTGTGAGAGCTTTGGCCTACCAGCCTATGAGATTTCAAACCACGCCATGCCCGGCGAAGAAAGCCGCCATAATCTGACCTATTGGCAATATGGGGAATATGCAGGTATCGGTCCAGGTGCCCATGGTCGTTTGCTGATTGACGGAAAACGCCACGCCACATCGACCGAGCGCATGCCGTTCAAATGGGACGAATATGTTTCAAAAAAAGGCGACGGGTTCGTCGAATTTGATGCCTTGACCGCAGGTGAGCAGGGCGACGAATATTTATTGATGGGCCTGAGGCTGAAAACCGGTATTTCACCAATCCGGTTTGAAGCCCTTGCCGGTCAAAAACTCAAGCAACAACAAGTCGACCACCTGACGGAAATCGGTTTCGTGCAAATCCTTGAAGACGGCAATCTGCGAGTCACCGATAAAGGCTGGCCTGTGCTTGACGCCGTGGTGGCTGATCTAGCGGCTTGAGCCCCCGAGGGACTTAAGGCATTTTCGCCGCATCAACGATCCGGCTACCATCAATCACGACTTGCTTCATCACCAGCGCGTGTTGGTTTGTGCCGTTTTCAAGGAAACGGAACGATCCGTCTTGCCCTGAAAAGCCGCGTGGTAACGTCAATTGCTGGCGTCCATAGCGCGGTGTGGCGTTCACCAGTGAATTTGAGTTAGCCAACAACACAGATGTATAGGCAAACGTCGCCATCGGATGTGGCTCAGCGCCATAGATGGTTTCGTATTCTGGTTTTAGGCGTTCATATCCGGCCCCATCAACCGCCGGGAAAAATGCGCCAGACAGGAATGGCGTTTGAGATATTTTAACGTCACCGTCCCAGTCAGCAGAACCGATAATCGTAACATCGGTCTTTTCGATTTGAGCGGATTCAAACAAAACCGCGATGGACGGCGCAGTGGCCCGATCCGGCAAAAATATCGCGTCAACAGAGCCTGAGATTAGAAACGGCACCAATTGTTCAACGGCGGTGCGGGCTTCTTCTTCATTTGAGAATTGATAAATCCCCTGCACGCTCGCGCCAGTTTGAGATGTGGCGACGCGGAAGGCACCCTCTTGGACTTGGCCAAAATCGGTGCGCGGTACAATCGCTGCGAAGCTTTTACGGCCAAAGTTTTGCGCGTATTTCACCGAACGTAGCACTTCTGTTTCGGGCAAAATGTTTAACAAGTAAATTCCCGGTGCGGATGCGCCTGAATTGTTAGAAAACCCAATAAGCGGAATGCCTGCCGTTCGTGCAACGCTGCCTGCTGCCCGAACACTGTCAGCGCGTAATGGCCCTAATATTAGGCTTGCGCCTTCGCCAACGGCTTCAGTGGCCAATGCTCTGGCTGTTATCGCGCTGCCGCCAGTATCTTTAACGACCAAATGAATATTGGAGGAAAATTGCGGGCTCGCATTGATTTTATCAATGGCCATTTTCGCGCCATTGCGAATGGAAATGCCCACATTGCCCAAGCCGCCTTCGCCGCTCGTTGGCGTTAGCAAGACAACGCGGACCGGGCCGTTGCCCAAAATTTCGCCATTTGCTGGCGGTAAGTTTCCTTGCACGACAGGCCGAGTTGTTCCGCTGCTTGGCGAAGTGGGGCCAAAACCAAAGTCTGGCGTACAGGCCAGCAGCGCTAACATTGCAGTTGCACCAGCCGCCAGTTTTGCGCCGGTTGCAATTGAGTTCAAGTTGTTCGCCAACATATTCAGTTCTACCCCAATTTCGATCTTTTACCGCATACGCGTTGGCTGTAATTTCAGCCATTTTCGCGCAGATCATCCAATAGCTATACAAAACAGGCAGCAAAGCTTAAAGAGTCAAATGAGAATTAATTCGACAATGAGCAGATTTCATGGCGGCGCAGCAATTTTTAATTTCCGGGCAAGCGTTCAATGCGCCCAAATTGGATGCAGCGCTTTATCTGGTTTCTACCCCAATCGGCAATCTTAAAGATATTTCAATCCGTGGCTTAGAAACGCTGGCGGGCGCTGATCTTATTCTGTGCGAAGATACCCGCACCTCATCAAAGCTTTTAAACGCCTATGGCATTCAAACTCAAAAAACGTCCCTACATGAGCATAACGAGGTCGCCCAGGCGCAAAATATCGTCAATGAGGTTGTCAGCGGCAAATCGATTTGCCTAATTTCGGACGCAGGAACGCCGCTCATTTCTGATCCCGGCTTTCCTTTGGTGAGATTGGCTGCGCAAGCTGGCATTCCAATTTTTGCCATTCCGGGCGCGTCTGCGGTGCTTGGGGCATTGGCCGTAAGTGGCCTGCCAACAGATAGCTTTAGTTTTTTTGGATTTTTACCGGCAAAACAACAAGCACGATTGTCGCGTCTCGGCGACCTTAAATCCCATGAAATGACCATGGTGTTTTACGAATCGCCAAAACGCACCGCAGCAACATTGGCCGCGATTGGTGAAGCCTACGGCGCTGACAGACAAGTTGTCGTCGCCCGTGAGCTGACAAAAAGATTTGAAACGCTCTATCGCGGCACCGCCCAAGAACTTGCCGCCCAGTTCGATGGACAAGCGGTAAAAGGCGAAGTGGTGATTTTGGTTGCCGGGGCTCAGCGTCAGGCACAAGCTGACCCGGATGAGTGGAAGAACGCGCTGGTTGCCTTAATGGAGGAACTTCCATTGCGCGGTGCCGTTGACAAGATCGCTGCAGACTTCGATTTAAAACGCAAACAAGTCTATCAAGCCGCCCTAGAGTTGCGTGATGGCAAATAGTCAAAACCGCCAAAAAGCCGAACGATTTGGCCACAAAGGCGAGTTTTGGGCAAAACTCTATCTCCGGGCGCAGGGTTTTCGCATTCTTGGACAGCGCGTTAAATCCAGAAACGGCGAAATAGACATCGTCGTAAAACGCGGGCAACTGCTTGTTTTTATTGAGGTGAAGGCCCGCGCGTACAACAAAATGCTTGAACAAGCATTCGAGGGTGTTCGTCAAGATCGAATTGTTGGGGCCGCTCAATATTGGCTGAGCCAAAATCCAAAATTTGCGCACTATACAATAAGATTTGATGTGATCGGTCTTGCGCCTTTTCGCTGGCCCGTGCATATCGTTGATGCGTTTCAGACCAATTGATTGGGAGTATTTATCATGGCATCGTCTAAAAAACTCAAAGTTGCGGTTCAAATGGACCCAATCGACAAGATTGATCCAAAAGGCGATTCCAGTTTTGCCATGATGCTTGAAGCGCAAAATCGTGGTCACGACATTTTTTATTATGTTCCCGCGACCCTGGCGCTTGAAAACAATGTGGTCACCGCAAATGTCGCGCCACTCTCCCTCACCGACGACGCAACCAATTGGTTTGAATTGGGTGAATTTAAAATCACCGACCTATCTGAGTTCGATGTGATCATGCTGCGTCAAGATCCGCCGTTTGATATGAATTACATCACCACGACACATCTTTTGGAGCGTTTGCATCCCAAAACGCTGGTGGTCAACGCGCCTGACCCTGTGCGCAACGCGCCAGAAAAGATTTTGGTCACCGAATTTCCTGAATTGATGCCACCCACTTTGGTCACCCGTGACCGCTCCCGCATTGTGAAATTTCGTGAGCAACACGGCGATATCATCGTAAAACCACTTTTTGGCAATGGCGGCGCTGGGGTGTTTTTGCTGCGTGAGAACGACCAAAACTTGGTCTCATTGCTTGAAATGTTTGAGGATAGTTTCCCCGAACCTTTCATGGTTCAAAAATATCTGCCAGACGTTAGGAAAGGCGACAAACGCATTATCATCATTGATGGCGTGCCTGTCGCTGGCCTTAACCGCATTCCAGCAGAAGGCGAAGCACGTTCCAATATGCATGTGGGCGGGCGGCCTGAATTGAGCGAATTGACCGCACGCGAAAAAGATATTTGCGACAAAATCGCCCCGGCACTTAAAGCAAGAGACTTCATATTTGTTGGAATTGACGTGATCGGCGATTACATCACCGAAATCAACGTGACTTCCCCCACCGGCATTCGTGAAATCAAACGATTCGGCGGCCCAGACATCGCGGTATTGATTTGGGAAGCCATTGAAAAACGGCGCTAACCGTTAAGCTTAGAATGGAACCTTTCGCCGCTTCAAACGTTCACATTAGATACAAACTACTTTTATAAACAAAGCGAGATAGAACTTGGCTTGGGGCGCATCTACACCAAATTGGGAGCGAAAAGCGAACATCGTGGCATTCACAAATCGAATAATTATAAGTTTAAGTATTTTGGCGGGATTTCTGCCCGGTATCGGGCACGCTCAATCTGTGCCTGATACAAAATTGTCCGATCAAAATTACGAACACTCTGTGTTTGCGTTCTCTGGGCGTTTTCATTCGGGGTATTTTGGCGCCTCGTTCACGTTGCCGATAAATTTTGAAGACAATTATATTGTAGGTGTTGGCTATCAGCGTTTTTTGGACACTGATCCAAATGGGTGGAACCTTGGCTTGGAATTGGGTTTGGCTGGTCGGCTGGGCGCAAACAGCTCAGCGGAAGTCTGGGGCGGTGGTGTGGTGCGATATGATGGTTGGATCCTTGGGGATACATGGCGTGTATCCCCTTCGCTAACCGCTGGCATAAGTGTCGTTTCGGACACAATTGGTGTCGAAAAAACGCGTGAAGCTGCCGCCGGTCAGTTAGCGGATATATTGTTCTATTTGGCGCCAGAAATCAGCGTGTCGAACGTTGATAATCCTCAATATGAGATTTTCACCCGCGTGCAACACCGATCTGGTCTTTGGGGTCTTACCGGATTTACGTCCATTGACGGATCAAACGCGATTGCTGCAGGATTTCGGTATAAATACTAAACTCGTCGGTCAGGCATTGTTTTGTCGAGCATCGGAAATAGCCAATTTTCAAAAATTTTGATCTTGGACCAGTTTTTTCGACGCTCCGGGTAACATAGCCAAATCGCAAATTCTTCTTTTTGCACATGTTCAAATGGCTGGATAAGTAAGCCGCTGGCTAATTCATCGCGATAAAAACTTGGCGTTAAAATACCCACGCCATGTCCAGACTGCGCAACGATGCCGTCCATTGCTTGTGTGCCGTATCGCAAGCCTCGCGCTGTCTTTAAGGCGCTTGCATCCGCCCCCGCCCCTTCAAGCCATTTACGCCACCATAAGTCCTCTGGGTCGATAAGTTGCATTTCCAATAGGTCTTGGGGGTGTTTTGGCACGCCACCACTTCGCTTAGCCAAGCTGGGCGAAAGCATCGGCGTATAGTCAATATGCATGATTTTTCGAGCCACAAGGCCATCCCAATCGCCAAGGCCGGTCCGAATGGCAACATCAACTCCAGCGCTTTGAAAATCATCATAGGAAGTATTTGAGATGTCTAGCTTTACAGCCAGCTCGTCACAGTGGACCTGGAAACCTCCTAAATGCCGTGCTAGCCATGAACTTGCAAATGTCTGAGAAGTGGTGATGGTCAGCAGCCCGTCTGCATGTCCTTTGGCCTCGGCAAAAGACCGTCTGATTATTTCAAATGCTTCTGTGATTGAAGGGGCCAAGCGAACACCAGCTTCAGATAAACTTACCTGACGTGTGCCGCGAATAAAAAGGGGTTCCCCGAACCGGTCTTCAAGTTGCTTTATTTGATAACTTACGGCGGCCTGTGTCATATTTAACTCATTGGCAGCCTTAGTAAAACTCTTATGTCGAGACGCAGCTTCAAACGCGCGTAAGGCGGTCAATGGGGGAAGAGGTTGTAGGCTCATGCATAAATTCTCCTTATGCATGATAGCTGAGCTTTTGTTGGTGGACAAGCGGGTTTTTGGACATGATGACTTCAACGAACAACCCATATTGGAGATCAACATGACTTGTGTAGACAATATCAATGTTCCACGTGAATCTTACCGTCAACGTGTTGGCAGTTGGTTCCTGCGCTTTACAAAAGCAATTTGGACCGGGCGTCGTCAGCCGGCACAAAAGCGGCAACGACCAATTATCCCCAATGATCGCATGGTTGAGCTAAGTCCACATTTGTTGCGCGATATAGGCTTTGTCGATCCGCCAATCGAGCGCAAATACAAATAACACGTTCCTGAAATGTTCTTGTGCGTCCATTCATAGGCTGCTAGCCTTAGGATATATACTTAAAGACATTTCAGGACCTTTTAATGGTTACCCGAGTTCAAACCGTTGCTTTTCAAGGCATTCAAGCCCTCCCGGTAGACGTGCAAGTGCAGGTCGCCAACGGCATGCCCGCTTTTAACATTGTCGGGCTGCCGGACAAAGCCGTTGGTGAAAGCAAGGAGCGCGTGCGCTCTGCACTGACGTCGTCCGGTCTTTCCTTACCGCCCAAGCGCATCACCATAAATCTCGCCCCCGCCGACTTGCCCAAAGAAGGCTCGCACTATGATCTGCCGATTGCCCTTGGGCTAATGGCGGCCATCGGGGCTATTCCCGGCGACAGTCTTGATGAGTTTGTGGTGTTAGGAGAATTGGCGCTCGATGGCCGTATTTCATCAGTTGCCGGCACTTTACCCGCTGCAATCTCAGCAGAATCCCAAGAACGGGGGCTAATTTGCCCTCATGACTGTGGGCCAGAGGCGGCTTGGGCCGGTGAGGAACTTAACATTATCGCGCCGGTTAATTTACTGGCGCTGGTTAATCATCTTACTGGCAACCAACTCTGCGCAAGGCCTGTCGCAAGGCGGCGAGATCGCAATCTTTCGTTGCCAGACCTAAGTGAGATCAAGGGGCAAGAAGCTGCAAAACGGGCTCTAGAAGTTGCAGCGGCTGGCGGACATAATTTCTTGATGATGGGGCCGCCCGGGGCTGGAAAGTCGATGTTGGCCGCTCGACTACCTTCTATCTTACCCCCGCTCAACCCACGCGAATTGCTTGACGTTTCAATGGTTCAGTCAATTGCGGGCGAATTGGCGGGCGGGCAATTGTCCGATAGTCGACCATTTCGCGCACCGCACCATTCTGCGTCCATGGCTGCGCTCATCGGTGGCGGGCTTAAAGTGCGCCCGGGTGAAGTCTCGCTCGCCCATAATGGGGTGTTGTTTCTCGACGAATTGCCTGAATTTGCCCCCCAAGTTATCGACGGATTACGTCAGCCGTTGGAAAGCGGGGAAACAGTCATCGCCCGGGCGAACCACCGGGTGGTTTATCCATCTCGGGTGCAGTTGGTCGCCGCGATGAATCCGTGCAAATGCGGCATGGCAGGCACGCCGGGACACACCTGCAAACGCGGTAACCGCTGCGCGGATGACTATCAGGGGCGCATCTCAGGACCATTTTTGGACCGTATCGACATTCGAATTGATGTGCCAGCCGTCACCGCGCTAGATATGATTGAGCCTGGAGAGGCTGAACCAAGCGCGAAGGTCGCGGCCCGCGTCATGCAGGCGCGTGAAATTCAACTGGATCGATATATGCGCTTGGGCGCAAAAGGCATCTACAATAATGCCGCAACAAGCGCGAAAATAATCGAACAAGTGGCGCAGCCCGATAAGGAAGGTAAAAAACTACTGATCCAAGCGGCTGAAAAATTCTCACTGTCCGCTCGGGCCTATCATCGCGTTTTAAAAGTGGCACGAACGCTTGCGGATTTGTCGCACACTGAACATATTAAAAAGTCGCACATCGCAGAAGCACTGGGCTACCGTATCGGCATTGGAGCGTAAGGAATTAAAATGCTCAAAATCTATCTTCAACTCGCTTACAATAATTTGTTCGCCAATCATCGTCTGCTGACCGCAGCCGAACAGTTGAACCCTGGTGAGTTTGAAGCCAAAGGGGTTAGCTTTTTCCCCTCGATAAAGAAGACGCTAAACCATAACATTACGGTTGATTGGTATTATGTAGACGCATTTGAAGGTGGAACGCTTGGGGTGAAAGCTTGGGAAAATGAAGAGCCATTTGAGGATGCAACATCGCTAAAGCACGCTCAGCGTGCGGTGGACAAAAGGCTTATTAAGTTTTGTGCTGAGTTAAAAGACGATGATTTACCAAAAATGGTGTCCTTGCTTCGATATAAAGAGCCATTGGGTAATGTTTTGCCGCATCTGTTGCAACATCAAGTCCATCATCGGGGCCAGGCCCACGCCATGTTTTCAGGCACTTCGGTTGCGCCCCCGCAATTGGATGAATTCATGTTTAAGGCCGATAGCAGCGAGCGGGTGAAGGACTTGGCCGAGCTTGGCTTGGTCGAAGCCGATTTGCCAAATTACTGATTGTGTCAAGAATTTCAAAACGTTGAGATATTCCAATGCTAGAACACCAAATTACGGTGGAACATAAAGTTCCTTCTGTAGAAGAATATTGCGCCATGCGCATAGCAACCGGCTTGAGTGCAAAAACCGAGCAAATGGCGTCCATCGGATTGCCAAATTCCATTTTCGCAATATCTATACGCGACGAAAGTGGCGATTTGATCGCCATGGGGCGATTGGTCGGTGACGGCGGGTGTTTTGTGCAAGTTGCAGATATTGCCGTGCGGCCCGATTGGCAGGGGCAGGGCTTAGGGCGCAAAGTGATGCAGGAATTGATGACATTTGTGCAAGAAAACTTGCCCAAATCTATTTGGGTCAACTTGTTCGCTGATGGGACGGCAAAAGAACTCTACAAACAGTTCGGATTTGGCGAAACAGCGCCATCTTCAGTCGGCATGGCAAAATACAGCACATAAAAAAACCGACGGGAAAACCCGCCGGTTTAAGTTCTCAACAGGCTCAGCACGACTAAAGTGGGGACGCGTGCAAAACCCATAAGAGTTGAGATATCAATTTAAAGTACTCTTAGAACTGGGCTGTTTCTGTTGATTCAGCCATCGCTGTTGTTGAGCTATTGCCCTGGCTAACTGTCATGGAAACCGCATCAAAATAGCTAGTTCCAACTTCGCGCTGGTGACGCGTCGCGGAGAAACCACGGCTTTCCGCACCAAATTCAGCTTGTTGAAGCTCTGAGTAGGCGGCCATACCCCGTTCTTTGTAGCGGCTTGCCAAATCAAAGGTTGTGTAGCTTAGGTTGTGGAAGCCAGCCAACGTGATGAACTGGTATTTATATCCCATCGCACCTAGTTCAGCCTGGAACTTAGCCATTTCAGCTTCGCCCATATGTTTCGCCCAGTTAAAGGATGGTGAGCAATTGTAGGCCAGCATTTGGTCTGGGAATTGTCGTTTAATAGATTCTGCAAATCGGCGTGCATCATCCAAGTTTGGTGTGGATGTCTCGCACCAAATAAGGTCAGCATAAGGCGCATAAGCCAAGCCACGTGCAATTGCGGCATCAAACCCGCCTTTTAGGCGGTAAAAGCCTTCTTCCGTGCGCTCACCGGTTACAAATGGCGCATCATATTCGTCAACATCTGAGGTGATCAAACGTGCCGCTTCCGCATCAGTACGTGCCATGATGAGGGTCGGAACGCCCATAACGTCTGCTGCCAAACGCGCTGCATTCAACGTACGCACGAAAGTTTTGGTTGGCACCAAAACTTTGCCGCCCAAATGCCCGCATTTTTTCTCAGATGCCAGTTGATCTTCAAAGTGTACCGCAGCGGCCCCTGCTTCAATCATGCCTTTCATCAATTCAAATGCATTGAGTTGGCCGCCAAATCCGGCTTCAGCATCCGCGATGATCGGCGCAAAGAAATCCAAATCTGTTGTCTCTTCGCCGGAAAGCTTTTCCATTGTCTGGATTTGGTCCGCACGTTGCAGCGCTTTATTGATGCGTTTTACAACTGCAGGCACACTGTCAGCCGGGTAAAGGCTTTGATCAGGGTACATATTACCAGAATTGTTGGCGTCTGCCGCAACTTGCCAACCCGAAAGATAAATCGCTTTCAGCCCTGCTTTGATCTGCTGAACGGCTTGGTTACCAGTAAAGGTACCAAGTGTTGGCACGTAATCTTCGGTATGCAACAAATTCCAAAGTTTTTTCGCGCCATTTTCGGCGAGCGAATATTTGATGGGCAAAGAACCGGCCAATTTGGCCACGTCTTCGGGTGTATATGTGCGGGCAATATTATCCCAGCGATCGGGTGCCCATTCAGGTGCTGCAAATTGTTTTTTGTTTCGGTCAAGCATGATCTTATGTCCTGTTTTGCCATTTTGGCTCAAAGCGCCGCCGATCCCTGGAACGGCGATTTTAGCCGAGCCAAGGAGCGTTGGAGAGATTGGTGAAAAGAGACTTGGTTTTGTTTACTGCGCTGTGCTGCGTCTAAATGTTGCGGAAATCATTGGATTGCCGTCGAACATTTCGGTGACAATCTCATCACCTTCAGCCAGCGAAAACTGATGTTTGTCCACTGGTCCCACAATCGCAAAGCCCAACTTATCAAGTCCCTTGGCTTTGAACTGGCGCATCGCATCTGCGACGGTGCGCGCAATGATCGTGATATATTCATCTTGCGTAGCATGTGGCCGGTTGTCGATTGTGTGTGTCATTTTTTCCTCCGTCTCCCGGAACCGTTCCGAGAAGTGATGATGTAAAGATTTGACATTTGCCGCATAAATGCAAGATAATTCATAAAATCAACGTGTTAAGCTGTAAAGTTTAGCAAAGCATGAGACGCAAGATTGTAAATTTTTGTAAAGTTTATAATAGCCGTGGGAGGCGAATGTGGAAAAGTCCGGGCCACAAATTGGTGGTAAAATCAGGCGGTTGCGGCGGCAAAAGCACATTTCTCAAGCTGACTTGGCTACAGCGTTGGGCATCTCGGCGAGCTACTTGAATTTGCTCGAACACAATCGGCGTAACATCACCGTTCCTTTGTTGTTTAAGCTTGCTGGGCATTTTGGCATCGAGCCGGGCGAATTGGTGGAAAGTGATGAAGGTCAACTTGTCGGCGATTTAATGGAATTGTTTGGCGATGATATCTTTGCCGATACGGACCTGACCAATCATGAAATTCGTGATTTGGCATTTTCCAACCCATCGGCGGGGCGCGCAATATTGCGCTTGTTCGACAAATTTCAGGAAGTACAGTCAAATAGCGGGGGAACCAACAAGCCAGACGGTACGGACCAAGCGCCGGTCACTGGCTATCACATGGCGACCGAAGCTATTTCTGACTTCATTCAAGAAAATGCTAACCACTTCCCCGCCCTTGAAGTGTCTGCTGAGCGGGTACGGCACGATATCGATCATGCATCGGACAGTTTTGAGCTGGGGTTAAAAACATATTTGGCCAATGTCTTTGGCCTTGAATGCAAAATGACATCATTGCCTTCGGGCATCGCCCAGCAATTGGATGAGGACACCAACAAGCTGCATATTTCAGATATTTTGGGCCCAGAATCCGCTCTGTTTTCCATGGCGCATCGCGCAGCGTTGCTGACCGCGACACAACAAATTGACAATATTGTTGATCAATCAAACCTGCCGGAGGGCGATGCGCCCATGTTGGCGCGGAATGTTCTTGCATCATATTTCGCTGCCTCGTTGGTGATGCCCTACACCCCATTTCTCGCCGCTTGTCGCGAGTATCGGTATGATGTGGAGCGCTTGTCGCGTCGGTTCGGCGCGAGTTTTGAACAAGTTTGCCACCGCATGACCACATTGCAGCGTACAGGTGAACAAGGCATTCCCCTGCATTTGGTGCGGACAGACATTGCTGGCAACATATCCAAACGCTTTTCGCTGTCCGGCATTCATATCCCTCGCCATTCAGGCGCGTGTCCGCGCTGGAATATTTACTCAGCATTTTTGCAACCTGAAAAAATCAATATCCAAATTTCGCAGATGCCTGACAATGAAACCTATTTTTGCATCGCCAAATCAATTGCCAAGGGCGGCTATCGACACAATGCGCCCCGGCGTCATCTATCGATCGGATTGGGATGTCACATTTCACACGCCAAAGAGATGATTTATTCGGAAGGTGTTGACCTTAAAAACTTAAGCCAAGTCGTGCCCATTGGCGTCGGGTGCCGCATATGCCCCCGGCTGGAATGCGGCCAACGTGCTCACCCCCCTGCAGACCATAGGTTTCAAATCGACAGTGCGACAAAGCCTGAAAACCTATATGCGAAGATGCGTTGATGGTGCCTGACGAAGAAGATAACACGACTGGGGACGAGCAAAAACAGACTTCGTTTGCTGAAGTTTCCAGCTGGCGTGCCCCCCTGGCCACAGACCCATTCTAGAAGCCGCGTTGAGCGAGCATGCGCCGTAATGCATCCAAGCAATTGCATCCACTCCATTGCTCGAATATAATGAAGGGTGAAAACTATCTCCCAGAAATGCGGCGGGGAAAGCTTGTAAATGTTTATGTTTGACTTAAAGCCGCAAGAGTTTGTGCCCGTTCACCGACGACCACGACGATGGTTTGAGCAAATTTTCCCCACCAATACTCGTCAAATAATCGGATCAAGCGTTGCGGCAATTGGCCGGTCAAAATCTGCACATCGTGAGCAAAAAGACCCCGCCTCACTGGCTCGCATTGGGTCTTTGGAGGTGCGCATTGCCCAAACGGCAAGCGAAGTTCGGCGTGCCCAACACCTTCGATTTTCAGTGTTTTACGAAGAAATGTCAGCAAAAGCAGATTTACGCACTTTGCGCACAAAACGAGATGCCGACGAATTTGACCCCATTTGCGACCATATAATTGTTGTCGATCACGAAGAAGTTGAGGGCATTTCAGCCCGACCCAAAATTGTTGGCACTTACCGAACGCTTCGGGCCGAGGTCGCTTATGCGAACAACGGATTTTACTCAGCCGCTGAGTTTGAACTTAAATCAATGCTGGCCAATAATTGGGAAAAGGGATTTTGTGAAATTGGGCGCTCATGCGTTTCCCCCGGCTATCGGGACCGCCGCACCATTGAAGCGCTTTGGACAGGGCTTTGGGCCTATTCAGTGCTTTATGATATCGATGTGTTTTTCGGCGTGGCGAGTTTTGAAGGTGTGGACGTGCAAGAGCATATCAAGCCATTGAGTTACTTACATCATTCGGCTCAAACCCCTGAAAAATGGCACGTTCGCGCGCGTCCGGATGTTGGCGAACAGGTCAACTATTTGGATGAACAGGCTTATGACAAAAAGCAAATGATCAGGGAATTACCGCCCTTGATCAAAGGCTATTTGCGGGTCGGCTCATATGTTGGCGAAGGCGTGTTTGTGGACCGTCAGTTTGGCACCACGGACGTGATGATTGTCGCCCTAATCGATCAAATGCCGGAGCGCTACAAACAGCATTTTCGGGCGGCGACAAATTTGGACCGCAAAAACTAGGTAAAACCCTTCTGTTTATTGTTGGCACACTAGACGGGTTAGCCTAGTCTTGCCTTTCGATGGCGCACCAATTGGCATAAACGACCCTGATGACAGACGAAAACCTGCAATTCGCTCAACCAAATGATGATGTGGCTCAAGCCCCACTAACCGGTTCCCCGCGCGAGGGTGCGCGACAGGAAAGTGCGCAAACATCAAAAACCAGCGCCGCTTCTAAGCCATCACCTCAGTTAACCCCCATGATGGCGCAATATTTTGAAATTCGCGCAGTTAATCCGGGATATTTGCTGTTTTACCGCATGGGCGATTTTTATGAATTGTTCTTCGATGACGCTGAAATCGCATCGCGGGCCCTCGGTATCGCGCTGACAAAGCGTGGCAAGCATTTGGAGCAGGATATTCCCATGTGCGGGGTGCCTGTTCACGCAGCACAAGGTTATCTGAAAAAACTCATTGCCCTTGGGCATCGCGTGGCGGTGTGTGAGCAGATGGAAAACCCAGCAGAAGCGAAAAAACGCGGGGCCAAGTCTGTCGTTAAGCGCGATGTCGTGCGCTTGGTGACAGCCGGTACGCTCACTGAAGATGACCTGTTGGACGACGGCGCGAATAACTACCTCGCCAGTTTAGCCATGATTCAACATGGCGATGCAGACTTTGCCATTTGCTACACCGACATTTCCACGGGCGAGATGTTTTATTGCGATGTGAGTGCCGAGCAACTTTCGGATGAGTTGGCCCGCATTGAGCCAACTGAGTTGATCGTTTCAGAACAAACCCATCGGTTTGTGACCGATCATAACCTGATCCCGATTAGTTTTTCAGGCCAATTGGCCGTCCAGCCTTCCGAAATCTTTAATTCTGAAGCCGCTATCGACATTTTGCGCGAGGCCTTTGGCGAAACTGCGAGTGACATTCTTGGCCAATCACGCATTGTTCGGTCGGCTATCGCGGGGGCAGTCACCTATATTGATCAAACCCAAAAGGGCGCAAAAGTACCGCTTCGTTTGCCCCAACGCGCTGGCGACAAGCTCATGCAAATCGATGCGGCAACCCGCATGTCGCTGGAATTGCTGCGCACCAATCGGGGCGAAACAAAAGGCGCATTGCGCGCCACAATGGATAAATGCGTGACTTCTGCGGGGTCTCGGCTTTTGTCTTCGCGGCTAAGCGCCCCTTTGTGCGACGCGTCAGCAACCATCCAGCGCCACGATATGGTTGGCGATTTCGTCAATAATAGTCTTGTGACATCTCTGGTGCGTGAGAAACTAAAATCAACGCCAGATATCGTGCGCGGATTAACGCGATTGGCGTTGGGTCGTGGTGGACCACGCGAAATGCTGGCCATCAAAGCAGCAATTGAAACCGCAGCTGCACAGGCAAAAGAACTTCAAGCACTAGAAATGCAAAGTGCAGGCGTGCAAAGCCTGTCCAACAAATTTGAAGATGCGCCGTTTGAGCTCGCGACCCAAATCGGGGAGCGTTTGAAGGACGAGGTGCCCATGTTGCCCCGCGATGGTGGCTTCATTTGCGAAGGCTTTGATGCGCAGTTGGATGAGTTTCGCACGCTTGCAACGCAAAGCCGCCAAGTGATCGCCGCCCTGCAAGCAAGATATGCTGATGAGACCGGCATCAAGGCCATAAAAGTCAAACACAACAATGTGCTGGGCTTTTTCGTCGAAGTGCCTGCTAGCCATGGCGCAAAGCTGATGGGCGAGCCGCTAAATGAGACGTTCATTCATCGACAAACTCTAGCCAATGCGGTGCGGTTTAACACAACTGAATTGTCCGAACTACAGGGCAAAATCACCCATGCGAGCGATGCGGCGTTAGCGGTCGAATTGAAATTATTCGACGAACTGCGCGACCTGATATTGCGTGAGACCACTAATCTGCAGAACCTGGCAGATGCCTTAGCTGAACTCGATCTCACCGCCGCTTTGGGCCAATTGGCGCTGGAGCAAAACTATTGCCGGCCAAAAATTGATGATAGCCGGTCGTTTGCAATCACCGATGGGCGTCACCCCGTGGTTGAAATGATGCTTGCGAAGTCGGCTGAAACAGCTTTTGTTGCAAATAATTGCGACCTGTCTCCGCCCCAGAGCCAAAACGATGGCGCACTTTGGTTGATCACGGGCCCGAATATGGGCGGTAAATCCACGTTTTTGCGGCAAAACGCACTGATCGCCATCATGGCGCAAATGGGGTCATTTGTGCCTGCAAGCGCGGCTCATATTGGCACGATTGACCGCGTATTTTCCCGTGTTGGCGCAGCGGATGATATCGCCCATGGCCGTTCAACGTTCATGGTTGAAATGGTGGAAACAGCTGCCATTTTAAACCGCGCAACTTCTGCCTCGCTTGTCGTGTTGGATGAAATTGGCCGTGGCACAGCAACATTTGACGGACTTTCCATCGCGTGGGCAGCGGTTGAAGCTTTACACGAAAATACAGGCTGTCGGGCCCTCTTCGCCACCCATTATCATGAACTAACCGCCCTTTCAGATCGGCTTGATCGTGTGTCGAACCACACCATGAAGGTGCGTGAGTGGGAAGGCGACGTGGTCTTTTTACACGAAGTAGCAAATGGCACCGCCGACCGCTCCTATGGTATTCAGGTGGCAAAACTTGCGGGGCTTCCAACCCATGTGGTGGAGCGTGCCCAGGAAGTCCTTACTATTTTGGAACAGCGAGAAACCAGCGATGTCGCGGCTGGGGTGGCGCAATTGCCATTATTTGCCGAGCGACGCCCAGCGCCGCAACCAAAGATAAATGATCAATTGCAAAAGCGAGTGCGTGAAATAAACCCGGACGAATTAACGCCGCGCATGGCGATTGATCTTCTTTATGAACTCAAAAAGCTTGGCCAATAACATGGAGAACGCTATTCGCAAAAAATTGAGCTTCACGCTTGCAAAAGCTGACGATTTGGTCGCTCAAATCCTGCGGGAAATTGGCGATGAAAACCCTTCAAGCTCGAAGGCCAGAGCTGTTGTTTTAAAAATTGCCAAACAGGTTTTAGCAACCGCCCATAAAGAAGCTGAGGCCGATTTACTTGCCAATGGCCGGGGCCGAGCCTGTGCCAAAAACCTCAATAACGCTCAAGACGAACTGATCAAAATGGCGTTCCGGTTTGCCTCGGAATATGTTTACCCGGTCACCAACCGGTCAGATGCCGAAGCCATATCCATCGCGGCGGTGGGCGGTTATGGGCGTGGAACGCTTGCGCCGGGTTCTGACATCGATTTGCTGTTTATCCTGCCCTATAAACAAACCCCATGGGGCGAGAGCGTTACTGAATATGTGCTCTACCTGTTGTGGGATTTGGGGCAAAAAGTTGGCCACGCGGTCCGCTCAATTGACGAATGTTTGCGCATGGCAAAAGCTGATATGACCGTGCGCACAGCAACGCTAGAGGCGCGTCACATCACCGGCGACAATGCGCTGTTCAAAGAACTTCAAACACGCTTTGGCGATGAAATCGTCGCTGATACCGGCCCAGAATTTATCGCGGCGAAAATGGCAGAGCGCGATGGGCGACACGAAAAAATCGGTAACACCCGTTTTGTGGTGGAGCCAAACATCAAAGATGGTAAAGGCGGCCTGCGTGATTTGAACACGTTGTTCTGGATCGCCAAATATTTCTATCGGGTCGATAAAAGCGCGCAATTGATCAAAAAGGGCGTTTTCTCAAAAGGCGAATATCGCCGTTTCCGCCGTTCAGATGATTTTTTGTGGGCCATTCGCTGCCACCTTCATTTCCTAACGGGCCGCTCCGAAGAAAAGCTCAGCTTTGATTTGCAGCAAGAGTTGGCGGCAAGGCTTAATGTAACTGGCCGGGCCGGGCTAAAGCCGGTTGAACGATTGATGAAACGCTATTTCGCGGTGGCCAAAGATGTTGGCGACCTGACCCGTATTTTTTGCACGTCCCTTGAATTCAATCATGCCAAAGATTTGGATGTGGTGGGGCGGGTGCGCAAAACTTTGTCGCGACGTCGTAAAATTCGCGGCGAAACAGATTTTGTGATCGAGCGAGGGCGCCTCAATATTGTTGACCAAGATGTCTTTGAAAAAGACCCCGTCAACATGATCCGGATATTTTATGTTGCCGGGCGCGAAGGGATATTATTTCATCCCGATAGCCTTAAACAGATTAACCGGTCTCGCCGATTAATTGATAAAAACCTGCGCACAAACCCTCAGGCCAACAAGTATTTCCTCGAAATCCTAACCCATGCGCCATCTGTCGAACGCATTTTGCGGCGGATGAACGAAGCGGAAGTTTTGGGGCGGTTCGTCCCTGAATTTGGTCGGATCGTCGCGCTGATGCAGTTTAACATGTACCACCATTACACGGTGGATGAGCACCTCATTCGCGCTGTTGGGGTTATGGCAGAAATCGTTCAGGGTGGCCTTAAGGATGAATTGCCGCTCACCCACGAACTATTGCCCCATCTTACCGACGTTAAGTTGCTGTTTGTCGCCCTCTTCCTGCATGACATCGCCAAAGGGCGCCCAGAGGATCATTCTATCGCTGGCGCAAAAATGGCGCGACGCCTATGTCCGCGTTTTGGGCTAAGTTCTGCGGAAACGGATACGGTTGCTTGGTTGATCGAAAAACACTTGGTGATGAGCGAAATTTCACAATCTCGCGATGTGCAAGACCCGGAAACCGCGACGAACTTTGCGCAAATTATCCAAAGTCCCGCTCGACTAAGCCTATTGTTGGTGCTGACCGCGTGCGATATTCGCGCGGTGGGACCCGGGGTTTGGACTGGCTGGAAAGGGTCGTTGTTGCGGGCGCTTTATTATGCGACCGAGCCATTGCTGTCCGGGGGGCATTCCCAAGTCAGTCAGGCTGATCGAATTGATGCGGCGAAACAGCGTTTAGCCCAAGCGTTACGCGATTGGCCCACAAAACAGGCGCAAGAATACTTACAGGGCCATTATTCTGCCTATTGGTTACGCTCAGAGTTTCAATTGCAGATCGACCATGCCCATATGATCCGCAAGGCCAATAAATTAGGCCAACAATTTGCAGGTTGTGTCGGGGTAAAAAGCTTCGAAGCGATTACCGAAATTTCAATTTATACGCCGGATCATCCACGCCTGCTTTCGATGATTGCTGGCGCATGCACGCTTTCAAATGCTGACATTGTCGGCGCACAAATTACGTTGATGCGCGATGGTCGGGCGCTGGATACGTTGCGTTTAAAACGCAGCTTTAAATCTGACGAAGAAGAACGCATTCGCGCGCTTAAAATCATCGAATTGGTGCAAAAGCTGTTAAGCGGCGAAAAGCATCTATTGCCCGAAATGGGCAAAGGTTCAAAACTCAATAAGCGTCTCAAACCCTTCAGTGTCCCAACCGACGTTCTAATTTCAAATTCATTGTCGAAAAAATTCACCGTCATCGAAGTATCCGGCCTTGATCGATCAGGCCTTTTGCATGACCTCACCAAAGCAATTGCTGATCTGAGCCTCACCATTGGCTCGGCTCATATTGGAACCTTTGGCGAGCGTGCGATTGACGTGTTCTATGTGACGGATTTAACCGGCATGAAAGTAACTGACCGCAAACGGCAAAATAAGATAAGGTCTGCGCTTGGCGGGATTTTTCCTTCAGGTAATGGCGAAAAACCGGCAAAGAAAAAGCCAGCAGAGATACGTGCGTGAGGCTTTTTAAGAACTTTGCCAGTGTCGGTAGCGCAACGCTTTTGTCCCGTTTGTTGGGATTTGCCCGCGACATTATGATGGCGGGCATTTTGGGCGCTGGTCCAGTGGCGGATGCGTTTGTTGCAGCATTTCGTTTGCCCAATATGTTCAGGCGCATTTTGGCTGAGGGCGTTTTTAACACCGCCTTCATTCCCTTATTTGCAAAAGCACTAGAACAAGAAGGCGAAGAGCAAGCCAAACGCTTTTCAGCTAACATTGTGTCGTCCCTCATCTATATTTTGCTGGTGCTGACCATCCTCGCTGAGATTTTCATGCCACAGCTGATTTTGCTTTTAACCACTGGTTTTGCAAATGATCCTGAAAAGTTTGAACTTACGGTTTTGCTGGCCCGTATCTGTTTCCCCTATTTGGCCTGTATGTCGCTGATGGCTGCTTATGGCTCAATTCTAAACGGACTTCGCAAGTTTTTCCTCGCCGCCTTGGCCCCGGTTTTGCTCAATGTCGTGTTGGTGATCGTATTGGCCTATTTGGTGGTGGTTTCCGTTGAAACACCGTTGGCAGGCATCATCATTTCTGGCGGCGTATTGGTCGGTGGTTTCGCCCAAATCGCCTTGGTTGCGTGGGCGCTCATGCGTACAGGCTTTTTCCCGCGCCTTACCTGGCCCAAATTCGATAGCGATTTGAAGAAGTTTTGGGCGCTGGCAATTCCTGCAATTTTGACCGGCGGTGTGACCCAAATCAATATTTTGGTCGGCACGAACATTGCATCTAGTCAAGAAAGCGCCATTGCCTATCTTTATTATGCGGATCGGCTTTATCAATTGCCATTGGGCATGATCGGCATTGCGATTGGCGTTGTGCTTTTACCCGAATTATCACGATTGCTAAAATCCGGTGCGGCGACCCAAGCCGCAAATGTGCAAGAACGCAGCTTGTTCTTTGGTTTAATGTTGACGCTGCCCGCCGCAGTGGCGTTGTTTATAATCGCTGAGCCGATTATCTCGACGCTGTTTCAACGTGGTGCCTTTGATGCAACCGCGACCAAGCAAGCCGCAGCAGCACTGCAAATTTTTGCCCTCGGGTTGCCAGCCTTTGTTTTGGTTAAAGTATTCCAGCCCAGCTATTTTGCGCGTGAAGATACGAAAACCCCTGCTATATTCGCAGCGGTTTCCGTTGTCCTTAATATTGGCTTTTCGGTGTTGTTGTTCCCCAAACTGCAACATGTTGGCATTGCATGGGCAACTACCATTTCGGGTTGGGCAAATGTGCTCATGTTGGTTGTGACGTTGGGGTTTTGGCGTCAATTGCTGTTGCCTTGGTCTGTTATCTTCAACGTGATCTCTCTTTTGGCCGTCAGCTTGATCATGGGCGCGGTGCTTTATTTTGCATCCAACTACCTAAGCGCTCAATTCTTGGCCGAGTTGCCCCTATTGTGGCGGGCTTTATGTTTAGCAGTTTTGGTTTTTGCGGGGGCTGGCAGCTATTTTGCACTGCTGCATATATTTGGCATTCAACGCCTAAACCGATGGCGAGATTTCGTTAAATCCTAATCCGATGAGCGCGCACAACCACGCACATAGTGTTGAAATGTCTGCGACTTCACTGTTTACAATTTTACCTCACTTCGTTTAGGTAATCCCTTCAATTAACTTCATAAAGCTTGGGTCCACACCATGACTGAATTTAAAAATCGCCTATTTTCAGGCGTACAACCAACCGGTGATCTTCATTTGGGCAATTATTTGGGTGCCGTTCGGCGCTTCGCCCCCCTGCAAGATCAGTTTGACTGCATCTTCTGCGTTGTTGATATGCATGCCATTACCGTTTGGCAGGACCCAAAAGTGCTTCGCCAAAAAACCCGCGAAGTTGCGGCGTCATACATTGCAACTGGTGTTGATCCGAAACGTTCGATCATTTTCAACCAAAGCCAAGTCATGCAACATGCAGAACTGGCTTGGGTGTTTAATTGTGTGGCACGGATCGGCTGGATGAACCGCATGACACAGTTTAAAGACAAAGCCGGTAAGAATCGTGAAAATGCGTCTTTGGGGCTTTATGCCTATCCTAGCTTGATGGCGGCGGACATTTTATTGTATCGCGGAACACATGTGCCTGTTGGCGATGATCAAAAACAACATCTGGAATTAACCCGCGACATCGCGCAAAAGTTCAACAATGATTTCAACGCTGAAATCGTTGAAGAAGGTTTTGAGGACGGACAGTTTTTCCCCATCACCGAACCTTTGATTTCCGGCCCAGCGATGCGGATTATGTCATTGCGCGATGGCACGAAAAAGATGTCAAAGTCTGACCCTTCCGAAATGTCATGCATTGCCCTGATGGATGATGCAGAAAAAATAGCGAAGAAATTCCGCAAAGCAAAATCAGACGCGGAACCGCTACCATCCGAAATTGAGGGGCTTGAAGGTCGTGCTGAAGCGCGCAACTTGGTTGAAATTTATGCCGCTCTTGCCGATAAAACCTCGGAAGACGTCTTGCGTGAATTCGGTGGACAAGGATTTGGCGCGTTTAAGCCAGCGCTTGCTGACTTGGCCGTAGAGCGCTTGAGCCCAATTTCTGCTGAGATCAGCCGGATGTTAGCAGAACCAGATGAAATTGATTCCATTTTGCGCGATGGGGCGGAACGCGCGGGTGAAATTGCAGAAGAAACCATGAAGCATGTGCGCCAAATCGTTGGCTTTCTTAGCTAAATCAGATTGAAAATTTGCTGCGCCGGTTCTGTCAAGAATTCTATCTTGGCAAATGGCGCAGCAAATGTCAGCATGCGCCAAACGGGAGATGCGGCAAATATGGATCGACCTAGATATAATCGCAAATTTTTAGCAGTTTTGGATGGCACGGACGAATGCGCAGTGGCCGTTACCTTTGCTGCGTGCCGCATGCGCCGCACCGGCGGCGTCGTCAAATTGCTTGTTGTGATCGAACCCGATCAGTTTCAACACTGGATTGGCGTGGAAAATGTCATGCGGGCCGAAGCTTTTGAAGAAGCTAATCGCTGGCTCGACGACGCTGAAGCTCAGATTAAAAAACTCGGCGATATTCCGGTTGAGCGCGAAATCCGCGAAGGCGTTAAGGCAGATGAAGTAGAAGCGGCAATCGCTGAAGATAAACACATTTCAATTTTAGTGCTTGCATCGTCTAAGTCTACTGATGGACCGGGCCCATTGGTGAGCGCCATTGCCGCACGTGGCGCGACAGCTCTGCCCATACCCGTGGCGATTGTGCCGGGCTTCCTCAGCGATGAAGATATTGAAGAATTAGCTTAAGCTTCGCGGCGATAAAGCGTCACAGTTTAGTGTTAGCCCTTGCCTTTGCGTTTAAAAATACTATTTTGGAACTATTCTAAAGAAGATTTAGCCCCAACGATGGGTTTAAAAGCTCGGAGACCTGAGAACCATGTTTATTCAAACTGAAGCGACACCAAATCCGCAAACTCTAAAGTTTTTGCCTGGACGCGATGTGTTGGCAGGCGAGCCTATGGATTTTCGAACCGAGGAAGCAGCAGGCGCTTCGCCGCTTGCATCCGCATTGTTCACCATTGATGGTGTTTCAGGTGTGTTCTTTGGATCAGATTTCATCGCCGTCACCAAAGGCGAAAATGAATGGTCACACATCAAACCAGCAATTCTTGGCTCCATCATGGAACATTTCATGTCCGGCCAGCCGTTGTTAGCGGATGGCGCTAGCCAATCGCAAAGTGATGATGCTGACGAATTTTTTGAAGAAGCTGACGCCGAAATGGTCGAAGTGATCAAAGAACTGTTGGATACGCGGGTGCGACCGGCTGTTGCGATGGACGGCGGCGACATCACCTTTAAAGGCTTCAAGCAAGGCACTGTTTATCTGCATATGCAAGGCGCGTGCGCTGGTTGCCCATCTTCAACCGCAACGTTGAAAAACGGCATTGAAAACCTCCTTCGTCACTTCGTTCCTGGTGTAGAAGATGTACAGCAAATCTAGCTTCAAGTATTATACTTAGATGACCCATTATCCCATCACCCTCGCCATCGACACGGCGCAGGCCAGCTGTCAAAGCGCACTGATCGACGCAGATGGCTCTAGCTATGCAATGTCCGAAGCGCGAGCGCGTGGGCATGCTGAACATGTGATGGATCAAATCGATGCGCTGCTTGACAATGCGCAGCGCGAATATGACGACCTTGAACGGATTATTGTTAGCGCGGGCCCAGGCTCTTTCACCGGTTTGCGCGTGGGATTGGCCGCCGCTCGCGGACTGGCCGTGGCGCTGGATATTCCGTGTTTGGGCATTCCTACCATGTTGGCGCTTTCCTTAAGCGGCAAAGACAATCACCCGCTAAGCGTTCTGATTGATGCGCGTCGTGATCAGTATTTCCGCCAAGAATTTTCTGCGCCGGGTAAACCAATGTCCGCGCCCGCAGCGATTGACAATAACCTTGCGCTAGAAGGTTTGGATGACAAAAGCCGAGTTCTTGGATCTGGTGCCCAATGGGCGGCTGAACAATGCGGCGTTCAAAATTTGGAGTTGGCCCGCGACCCAGATATGCGCACCTTCATCAACGTGGTGAAGATGGCTGAGTTTGGCCAAACTGCCAAAATAGAAGATTTCCCGCCGGAGCCATGCTATATCCGCGCGCCGGACGCAAAGCCCCAATCTGCAAAACATATTGAACGCCTATGAAAATCTGGATGGCACCAGCCGGACTTCATGTCGAGCCTGCCCAAGTGGGTGATGAAAAGTCCCTCGCCGCTTTGCACGCTGAAGGGTTCTTCCGCGGTTGGACCACGGCGGATTTTCAATCTTATTTGCGTAGCGCAGAAACCCCAATTTATGTCGCGTGTGATGCAAAACGCAAAATCGCTGGCTTTTCCATGTTGCGCATTGCGGATGACGAGTGCGAGTTGATGACCATCGTGATCAATAAAAAATTCAAAGGCAAACGCCTGTCCACCGCTTTAATGCAGGCGATGATTGAAGATTTGATGATGAGCCCGGTCACCAAAATGTTTTTGGAGGTGGACGAAGACAATCAGCCTGCCCGAAAACTCTATGATCGTTTTGGTTTTGCCCAAATTGGCGAACGGCGTGGATATTACCCACGTCCTGATGGCAAAACGGCAACGGCCCTTGTCATGAAAGCTGATCTCGGATAATTCAAATTCAGATCACTGCGCAGAATAAATGGGGTTTGGCTGATGGGCAATTCAAACGAGAACGCAAACCTTGAACAACTCTGCGAAACATCGGGTATGCGCATGACCGAACAGCGTCGCGTCATTGCCCGTGCGCTGGCAGAGGCGGCTGACCATCCTGACGTTGAGGAACTATATCGTCGCGCATCAGCAATTGATCCACGTATTTCCCTTTCAACTGTTTATCGCACGGTTAACCTGTTTGAAGAGGCGGGACTGGTCACCAAGCATGATTTTAAAGATGGCCGCGCCCGTTTTGAGCAAATCCCAGACGAGCATCACGACCACTTAATTGATGTGCGCACCGGCAAAGTCATCGAATTCCGCAACGAGGAAATCGAGGCCATTCAAGAAGTCATCGCCCGCAAATTAGGTTTTAAGTTGGTCGATCATCGGCTCGAACTTTATGGCGTGCCACTTGAAGATAAAAAAGCGGACGATGAAGATAAATGATCTGGCGGATCATATTTTTTATACTGATTACCGTGCCGGGGCTTATTGCCATCGTCACTTTTCAAACGATTTATTTGTGGCTTAAATGGCCAAATTGGCACTTTTTCCCACATTTGGCGCACAAATTGGTTTGCTTCAATTTGGGGCTAAAGGTGCGCCAAATCGGCCAGCCTGCGCGCGATAAGCCGACCCTTTTGGTCTGTAATCACATTTCTTGGCTCGACATTCCAGCCGTTGGTGCAACCGCACCGGTAAGCTTTGTCGCCAAGTCTGAAGTTGGCCGTTGGCCAATTGTTGGGTTCTTGGCCAATTTGCAAAAAACGATTTATGTCGATCGGCAAAGGAAAACCGATACCGGGCGGGTAACGGACGAAATGAGCGAGCGCATGTCCAGCGGACAACCTGTTCTGCTTTTTGCCGAAGGAACATCTGATATCGGTTTGCATGTCCTCCCGTTTCGCTCGGCGTTGGTCGGCAGCGCCCAGACGGCGATGAAAGATGGCGCAATTAGCGAGCTTTACATCCAACCCATGACCATCGCTTACACCCATTTAAATGGCTTGCCGATCTCTCGCGCGGAGCGCTCCAAAATTGCTTGGGTTGGTGATATGGGGGTCGAGGACAATATTGGCGATATCCTTAGTTCAGGCACAAAATCTGTCACCATCATGTTTGGAGAACCAATTTTGTTTTCGCGTGATGAAGACCGTAAACTGGTGACTAAAAAAGCTGAGCAAGCCGTGCGCGATATGTTGGTTGCGATCAATCGGCAAACCGCACTGCCTACCGCCCATCAAGGCGCGCACTAGAAGTCTTTGCCTCATCTGAAACTTTGGTGTAACAAGACGCCTTATCCTTTTAACATGATCAAAAAAGACCGGTTTTACACCTCATGAAAAAACTGTTCATCAAAACCTATGGCTGTCAAATGAATGTCTATGACAGTGATCGTATGGCGGACGCGCTCGCCCCTTCGGGCTATGAAGCAACGACCGATATCGATCAGGCAGATTTGGTGGTTCTAAATACCTGTCACATTCGGGAAAAGGCAGCGGAAAAGGTTTATTCCGAATTGGGCCGATTGCGCATTATGCGCCAAAAAAGAGAACAAGCTGGCGGCAAAATGATGATCGGGATTGCCGGTTGTGTTGCTCAAGCCGAGGGCGAAGAAATCGTTCGCCGTGCGCCGGTGGTTGATCTGGTTTTTGGTCCGCAATCTTACCACAAATTACCCGAACTTGTTGAAAGAGCCCATAAGGGCCGGGTTGTGGAAACTGATTTTTCCGCCGAAGACAAATTCGAACATTTGCCCAAACCCGCAAGAGAAACCACCATTGCGCGCGGATTAACGTCGTTTCTTACCGTGCAAGAAGGGTGCGATAAGTTCTGCACGTTCTGCGTGGTGCCGTATACAAGGGGCGCAGAAGTTTCCCGCCCAGTGGCTCAAATCTTGGGCGAAGCAGAAAATTTGGTTGATGCGGGCGTTAAAGAAATCACGCTGCTTGGCCAAAATGTAAACGCCTATCACGGGGAAGGTAAGGGCGGGGAAACTCAAGGTTTGGCCCAACTTCTCTATCGCCTCAGCGAAATCAAAGGGCTGGACCGTTTGCGCTACACCACATCGCATCCGCGCGATATGGATGACGCTTTGATCAACGCCCACCGCGATCTTGAAATGTTGATGCCCTATTTGCATTTGCCTGTGCAGTCGGGTTCTGACACGATTTTAAAGTCGATGAACCGTCAACATACGGCAGAGGAATATTTGCGGGTGTTGGAACGCATGCGTGAAGCGCGTCCTGATATTGCGCTGTCGGGAGACTTCATCGTTGGTTTCCCCGGTGAAACGGACGAAGATTTTGAAGCGACAATGAAAATTGTGCGCGACGTGGAATATGCCCAAGCCTATTCGTTCAAATATTCAACCCGTCCCGGCACGCCCGGTGCGCAGATGGATAATCAGGTGCCAGAAGAAGTGAAGTCTGAGCGGTTGCAACGTTTGCAAGAACTGCTCAACCACCAACAAACCGAGTTCAACAAGTCTCGTATCGGCTCAACAATGCGCGTATTGTTTGAAAAAACAGGCCGTGATCCGGGTCAAATTGTTGGTCGTTCGCCATACCTTCAACCGGTTCAAGTGGATGCAGACCCGTCCCATATCGGGACTATTCAGGATGTTTTTGTGGAATCGGTAGGCAAATTTTCACTTTTTGGTAAGATTGTCACAAATTAGATAGATCAATATTCCAATAGTTGCGGCATACTCAAAGTGATAGTGAGTCGCAAAACATTTAGGAGCGCTTGTTTGACAAAATCATGGTCACCCGAAGGCCATAAATCGGACACAACAGATTTGGAAATGGCGTTTGAAGACAACCGTCTCGCGTCCCAACTTTATGGCGAGTTTGACCAAAATCTAGCGTTGATCGAACAAAAGCTCGGCGTTCGCGCCAATACCCGTGGCAATCACGTCATGCTTTCTGGCAATGCGGTGAGTGTTGATCAGGCGCGACGAACCCTAGAATCTCTTTATGCGCAGCTTGAAGATGGCCAAAATTTCTCAATTGGCGATGTAGATGGCGTTATTCGCATGATCCTTACCGAGGATAGCCAGCTCACTTTGCCTACATTTGAGAAAAAAGGCCGTGTGCGCATGGCGCAAATCGCCACCCGCAAATCAACCATTATCGCCAGATCACCGGCACAAGATGGCTATATCCGCGCCATGGATCGCACCGAATTGGTGTTCGGCGTTGGCCCTGCGGGTACGGGCAAGACTTACTTGGCGGTCGCCTATGCCGCAACAATGTTAGAACGTGGCGATATTAGTCGGATCATCTTGTCTCGTCCGGCGGTTGAAGCTGGCGAGCATTTGGGCTTTTTGCCCGGCGATATGAAAGAAAAGGTCGATCCTTATCTGCGTCCGCTTTACGATGCGCTATATGACATGATGCAGCCTGAAATTGTTGATCGTTGCATTGAAAATCACACCATCGAAGTTGCGCCACTCGCGTTTATGCGTGGCCGGACTTTGTCCAATGCCGTGGTGATTTTGGATGAAGCGCAAAACACCACTGCCCAGCAAATGAAGATGTTTTTGACCCGTTTGGGCGAAAACTCGAAAATGATCATCACCGGCGATCCTTCTCAAGTTGATCTGCCCCGTGGCGTTCGATCTGGTTTGGTAGAAGCGTTGGATTTCCTCAACGGTGTTGAAGGTATTCACGTTACGCGCTTTACAGATAAAGATGTTGTTCGTCATGAGTTGGTGGCCCGCATTATTCGCGCTTACGATAAAGCTGAGAAAAAGGCCAAAAATGCAGATTAAAATTTCTGCTTATTTGGTGTTCGATCTTGCCTGAATTTGATTTGGAGATTGACGTTCTCATCGTAGATGAGATTTGGCCTTTATCTTTGGAAGCTGATATTTTGCGCGCGATTAACGCCGCGATTGCCCATCTAAAACTTGATGTAAAAGTACCAGCAGAACTTTCAGTTTTGCTGACCAATGATCAGCATCAACATGAGTTAAACGCGCAATGGCGGGAAAAACAGTCCTCAACAAATGTGCTTTCTTTCCCGCAAATTGAGCCGTTTTCTCCGGTTGCTGGCCTTATTGGCGACATATCGTTGGCCTACGAGACCGTTGCAAAAGAGGCGCAGAGTGAAAACAAAAGCCTAAAAGATCATGTGTCGCACCTTTGCGTGCATGGTTTTTTACATATTTTGGGCTATGATCACCTCACAAATGACGACGCGGAGCAAATGGAACTCTTAGAGCGTGAAATATTATTGACGCTTGAAATTGATGATCCATACACCGAAATAGCACTTGAAAACGTAAGACTTCTAGAGGAGTAAAAACGGCCCAACGGCCGTATTGAGATGAACGACAAAGATCAACCCATCGCCGCGGCGCAAAGGCCGCATCGCCAATCTGGCGACAGCGCACCATCCAAAATTCAATCCCTTGAAAACCAGTTGGCTGATAAAAAGCTATCTTTTTGGGGAAAAATCCGAGCAAAACTGGCGTTCCGTGCCCCGACCTTGCGTGAAGATCTGCAAGAGGCGCTTGAAGATTCGACCAAAAATGGATTTGACGCTGCCTTTTCAGATGGGGAACGCGCGCTCATTCAAAACGTTTTGAACCTGTCTCAAATTCGCGTCGAAGACGTGATGATCAATCGGGCTGATATCGAAGCAACCGAAATTAATGATACGGTTTCAAACCTGATCGCTCGGTTTCGAATTGCAGGTCACTCGCGTTTGCCGGTTTACGATGTCATGCTCGACAATATTGTTGGGATGGTTCACATCAAAGACCTATTGCTAAGCCTGTCCGAACCCCAGCAATCCGACGAAAAAAAATCACAACCTGAAAAACTCAAGTCTGGCACCCTGCGCACAAAACTGGCCAATACCGGAATTGTGCGCGAAGTGCTTTACGTGCCCCCCGCCATGCCGGTTGGCAACTTGCTGCAATCCATGCAAGCAACTCGCATTCATATGGCAATCGTTGTTGATGAATATGGCGGAACCGATGGTCTGGTGACCATTGAGGATTTGATCGAGGAAGTTGTCGGCGACATCGAGGACGAACATGATGAAGCCGCACAAATTCAAATCAGCCAGCTCGACGAAACCACTTTCGTTGTAGATGCGCGCTGTGAATTGGATGATTTAGCTATCGCTCTGGGCCCCGAGTTTGATCCCGGCGAACACGCTGATGATGTGGATACATTGGGCGGGTTGATAACTTCGCTTGTGGATCGCGTGCCTGTACGGGGTGAAGTTATTTCAAAGTTACGTGGATTTGAATTTGAAATTATTCACGCAGATCCACGCCGTTTGCGCACGATCAAGGTGACCCAACGAAAACGGGCGACACGTCCGCGCCCCCCGCGCAAGCTTAAGATCGAAGAAAGCCAAGAAAGCGACAGCACGAAAACAGCCGCTGAGTAGGGCACAGCAAGAATAGGCGTGTTCAGCACTTGACGAACCCACTGTGAAACGTGAGCAATGCGCCTAACTGATTTGCAATTTGGGTAGAGCCGCAAAATGCTGGAAAATTTCGCACAATGGTGCATGTTGGTACATGGATGGCGACGCCTTATATTGTCGTTTGCGGCCGGTGCCCTAGCGGCGCTCAGCATGCCGCCGCTATTTATCTTTCCCGCCCTGTTTATCGCTTTTCCAATTTTGGTGTGGCTGCTTGACGGTGTTGAAACCGATCTGAGTTGGCGTCAAAAACTATTTGGCCCGGCCTTTCGCATCGGTTGGGCCTTTGGTTTTGGATATTTCACCTTTTCACTCCATTGGATGTCTGGCGCGTTTTTTATCGAGCCGGACCTGTTTTTATGGGCTTTGCCCTTAGGGCTGCTGGGTCTACCAGCTGTTTTGGCGATATTTTGGGGTATCGGTGCAGCATTGGCTCACCTTATGTGGTCTGATTATGGGCAACGTATTTTTGCCTTGGCAGCCTGTCTGAGCATTGCTGAATTTTTGCGCGGCCATTTATTCACCGGCTTTCCGTGGAATTTGCCCGGCTATGTTTTCGCCATCACCGACCAAACGCTGCAATTGGCCTCAATTCTGGGCATTTATGGTTTGAGTTTTTTGGCGCTGCTTTTTGCCATGTCTCCCGCGTCCATTTGGCCGCACATGGAACAATCGGCAAAAAAGAGATTTGGGCCTCTGTTTGCTAGCATTGTACTTGTTGCCGGTTTTGCAGCCTTCGGACAGATGCAGCTGAATGCAAACCCCACCATTTTTCGTGATGATGTGCGCTTGCGCTTGGTTCAGCCCAACATTCCCCAGGTTGAAAAGTGGAAACCTGAAAATGCAGTGCCGATCTTTGAAAAGCTTTTGGCCATGTCCAAAGAACAAAGCTCGCCATCTGACCCTGGCCTAATTGCGGCGACCCATTTGATTTGGCCTGAATCAGTATTTCCGTTTTTGATCAATGATCACCCAGATGCACTGGCGCGAATTGCAAGGCTGTTACCCAATGGCACAACTTTGATCGCTGGTGCTGCCCGTCAAGATTTTACCCTGTCAGGGGTGGATCAGAACCGGGACGGTATTTTTAATTCGATCATTAGTTTTAATGATCAGGGTGAAATAAACGCCACTTACGACAAATATCGGCTGGTGCCCTTTGGCGAGTATGTACCGTTTAAACCTTTGCTTTCCCTTTTGGGTATTCGCGAACTGGTCACCGCGTCGGATAGTTTTGTGCATGGGGACACGCCCCGAAAACCATTCCAACCTCTGGGAACGCCGCCTTTATTGCCGCTTATTTGTTACGAGGTCATTTTTTCGGGTGGGTTTGGGCAAATCGCACAACAAGCCGAGTGGATGCTTAACTTAACAAATGATGCATGGTTTCAAGGCACGATCGGTCCAGCCCAACATTTTGAACACGCGCGCATGCGGGCTGTTGAACAGGGACTGCCACTCGTGCGTGTCGCCAATACCGGCCTTACCGCAATTATTGACCCGAATGGTCGCATAACAGCGGCGCTTGCGCCTGATCAGGCGCTTATACTCACAGCCAACTTGCCCCAAAGGCTTGAGAAAACCATTTTTGCCCAATATCGTCACAATGTATTTTATTTGATAATTTTTGCGACGCTTATTTCTGTATTATTGCGCAATCGATGGCGTCGCCGATGGGAGGACTAATTTGTCATTCACCAGCCCCCGACAACCAGACTTGGTTGATCAACATGTTGGCCAACAAGTTCGAATTCGGCGCAAAACCTGCCGTATGTCCATGAAGCAACTGGCAGAAAAAATAGGCATTACCTACCAACAGGTGCAAAAATATGAGACCGGTGCCAACCGGATCCCCGTATCTCGCCTCGCACTAATCGCTGAATTACTGGGCAGTAGCCCCGGTGATTTTTACGCGAGCGGAACCCAAAGTGCGTTTGCAGAAGGGGCCCAACAATCATTTTCAAACCTTTCCCCAGACGATCAACGTTTGTTGCAAGCGTTCAACGCGATTCCCTCAGATCAGGCCAAAAAGGCACTTTTGGACATCGCAGACCAAATGGCTGCGCCTTTTTTGGCACAAAATTTGGATGAATGATTTTTGATATAACGAAATCTTTATATCCTATTGCAATTATGACGTTCAAATAATATCACTCGTGGCAACAACTGGGACAATGGTGCTCCAATGGCACCTATCGATCCTTACGGAAAGGCTTTGCTTGTGGCAACTTCGTCATATCTTTTCACCTCTGAATCAGTTTCAGAAGGCCATCCAGACAAAATTTGTGATCGCATATCAGATGCTGTCCTGGACGCTTTCCTTAAGGAAGACCCCTATTCCCGGGTGGCGGTTGAAACGCTTGCCACCACAAATAGGGTGGTTTTAGCGGGCGAAGTGCGCGGACCTGAGTCAATCGACAAGGCGAAAATGCAAGAAATTGCACGCGGCTGCATAAAGCATATTGGCTATGAGCAGGACGGCTTCCATTGGGAAAAATGTGATATCGATGTCTATGTTCACGAGCAATCTGCTGAAATTGCTCAAGGGGTCGATGCGGCAGGCGACAAAGATGAAGGCGCTGGCGATCAGGGCATCATGTTTGGTTTTGCGACGGACGAAACGCCAGAACTCATGCCTGCGCCTATCCAATATGCCCATAAGATTTTGCGCACGATGGCAACAGCCCGACATGCTGGCGAGGTGCCTCAACTCGCCCCGGACGCCAAAAGTCAGGTCACGCTGAGATATCAAGATGGCAAACCGGTTGGCGCGACATCTATTGTGGTCTCCACCCAGCACATGGAAGGCGTCAGCCAAGCGGAAGTCCGCGATATTGTGCGTCCTTTTGTGGTTAATGCCTTGCCAAAGGGCTGGATGTGCCCTGAGGAAGATTTTTACGTCAACCCAACCGGCGCATTTGTCATCGGTGGGCCTGACGGTGACGCTGGGCTCACGGGTCGAAAAATCATCGTGGACACCTATGGCGGCGCAGCGCCCCATGGCGGCGGTGCGTTTTCAGGTAAAGACCCAACAAAAGTTGATCGCTCTGCGGCCTATGCCGCCCGCTATTTGGCGAAAAATGTGGTTGCTGCTGGTTTGGCCAAAAAATGCGTGATCCAATTGTCCTATGCGATTGGTGTTTCCAAGCCGCTATCGATCTTTGTGGATACATTTGGCACTGGCACGGTTGATGATGATAAACTGGGACCAGTTTTGAACAAAGTGATGGACCTGTCCCCACGCGGCATTCGAGAAGCGCTTCAATTGAACAAACCAATTTATGAGCGAACCGCTGCATACGGCCATTTTGGTCGGAACCCAACAAATGATGGTGGGTTTTCTTGGGAACGTTCAGACTTGGGCCCATCAATATTGGCAGAGTTGTCCTAGTCCATGTCACCCGTTTCCACCTCACATGTGCGAAAAAATGACTACGGTCCAGAAGCTGAGCGAAAGGCCTTTTTTGGTCGCCGCTCAGCCCATAAGTTGCACCCAACCCAAGAAAAGCTGGCCCAAGAGCTATTGCCCAAGGTCAAATTGGATCTGCCTGACAGTGAGGTAGGGCTGGGTGATGTTTTTGCACAGCCTGCGTCCAAAAACTTCATCGAAATTGGCTATGGCGGTGGCGAGCATTTAGCCCGTCAAGCACAGACAAATCGCGACGCCAACTTTATCGGGTGTGAGCCATTTATCGGCGGCATCGGCAAGATGCTGCAAGCCATCAATGAAAACGATCTTGAAAATGTGCGCCTTTACACCGACGACGCGCTACACCTGCTCAAAGTGCTGCCCAAGGCCCAGTTTGATGGTGCCTATCTGCTTTATCCGGACCCGTGGCCAAAAAAACGGCACCATAAGCGTCGATTTATCAATTCCGTTACGCTGGATGCATTGGCTAAAATTTTAAAGCCCGGCGCGCAATTTCGCGTGGCAACAGATATTGAAGACTATGCCACCTGGACCCTTGGCCATGTTGTCCGCCATTCAGAATTTAACTGGCCCACTGCAAAAGCCGGATCATGGCATCAGCCATGGGACGGATGGCAATCCACCCGATATGAGCAAAAGGCGCGAAAAGAAGGGCGAGACATCTCGTTCTATTTCACTTTTATCCGTCGCTAGGGTTCGGTTGTTTACTGAAATTCAAATTCAGTTACTTGCGCTTTAAAAAACGCGAAATAATCAGGGGTACCTATATGGTTGCCAACTTCCACGTCGCTCACAATGGTGATGCCGTCGAAGGTTTTATACCCATGCGCTATGCCACC
The DNA here is from genome assembly GCF_051251695.1 of Maritalea sp. NCBI lineage: Bacteria > Pseudomonadati > Pseudomonadota > Alphaproteobacteria > Hyphomicrobiales > Devosiaceae > Maritalea > Maritalea sp. Next base: position 99,704 of record NZ_JBPOEU010000012.1, read on the forward strand.
AAACGGTTGCAGTTTAAATTCTTGGGCTGCATTTGCATTGCTCCACCGCTGAATTTGAAATTTAGTTGGAGCCCCTCGCTGATCAACTGTAATGTCAACGGCTTGGGTTAACCCATGCGCATTTACCGTTGCTTGGATCACGTTGGGCGAAATCTGTTCCCATTCAACCCCGAATTGGGGCAACAGGGACACAGGTGACCACGCGGCCATTTCTATCACCAACCGGCCAAAACCGGAGCGTTGATAATTGGCGTCCCCACCTGCGCGCACAACAGGAAATAGTCCCAACAACCAAAACCGAGTATTGGCGCTGGCGTTCCAAAATACGTCACTTCCATTCATGAGCATTGCGGTGTCGTAGGTCTTCAAACTCCACGTAAATCCTGTCGGGGGGGCATTATATTGGGTTGCCGTGAACTTGTAATAGGTGTGCTTATGCACGTCACCCAATCCAAAGTCGCCCACCATTTCCATGCGACTGACAACTTTTAGGTCTGCACCTGGCGCGATCATAAAGTTAAAATAGCTTTGAACAGCAGGCGGTAGACCGGCTATCATTGAAGGGTCATAGACACCTCTTGCCCCATCTTGCCATTTCCAGATTTGATCATTGACGGCGTCCAGCTGCTTTTTGTCGCTGAAATTGAACCAGAAACCCACCAATGCCAAAAGCACAATTGTGGCCCCGGTGAAATAGAACGCATAGACAAAAAAGTTCCTGAGCATCGCTGTTCCCTTGTGTTGTTTGTCTATGATGAACTTGTTTGCCCCTTAATGCGTTGATGGAAGTCAACTTGGTGGCTTGCTTGTCGACGGGCGGGGTGGTGAGCAAATGGCTTGCCAAAGCGGCATAAGGCAAGTATATAGACCTCAAAATCTCAATCTAAATATGAGAGTGGTGCCAACCGGCCCCGCTCTTTTTTAATACCAAAATGGGTCAAATGAGCGTCGAACTCGACTTAAACGAACAAAGATTTAACCGCGAAACGGGCCAAGAACTGCGCGTTTCCGCGATCCTTGAACCGGTAGCACAAGATATGGGCTATCGGCTGGTTCGCGTGCGCGTCAGCAATGATAATGGCTGCACGCTGCAAATCATGGCTGAAAACGCCCAAGGCGAGTTCAACATTTCCGATTGTGAGAAATTCTCGAAAGAAATTTCACCGATTTTGGATGTCGAAGACCCGATTAGCCGCGAATATCATTTGGAAGTATCGTCCCCCGGGATTGATCGTCCGTTGGTTAGGCTTTCAGATTTTGCATTGTGGGTAGGCCATGAAGCAAAAGTTGAATTGCAAAATATGGTCGATGGTCGTCGCAGATATCGCGGCACGATTGAGGCCGTTGAAGGCAATCAAGTTTTATTGCGATTGCCAGATATCCCTGCGGGTCAAGAAGACTTGCACAAAATTGAGATTGAAAATTTGGCGGAAGCCAAATTGTTGATGACCGACAAATTGCTCGACGAAGCGCGCGCCAGACAAAAAGAGGCGAGCCCGTTGGATAATGAAGAAATAGAAACAGAAATCGACCAATCCGAACTAATCGGTGAACAGGACAGCGACGCCTAAAAATTTAGGTGCCTGTTTACATATGAGGAGATGACATAATGGCTGTCAGTGCAAATCGGCTTGAACTATTGCAGATCGCAGACGCTGTAGCGCGCGAGAAATCAATTGATCGCACGATCGTAATTGAAGCAATGCAAGACGCAATTCAAAAAGCGGCGCGATCTCGCTATGGTGCTGAAACTGAAGTTAGAGCAGAAATTAACCCAACAACTGGCGAGTTGCGCATGTGGCGTCTGCTCGAAGTTGTGGAAGAGGTTGAAGAGCATGGCCGTCAGATTTCATTGCCTGACGCCCAGCTTCGAAATGCCGAAGCCAAATTAAGCGATTTTATCACCGAGCCGCTTCCCCCAATTGAATTTGGCCGTATTGCTGCGCAGTCCGCGAAACAGGTTATCGTACAAAAAGTACGTGATGCCGAGCGCGAGCGTATGTATGACGAGTTTAAAGATCGGCTTGGCGATATCATCAACGGCACTGTTAAGCGCGTTGAATATGGCAATGTGATTGTTGACCTTGGTCGCGGCGAAGCGATTATTCGTCGTGATGAATTGATCCCGCGTGAAACGTTCCGCTATGGCGACCGTGTGCGTGCCTACATTCACGATGTGCGCCAAGAACAACGCGGCCCGCAAATCTTCTTGTCTCGAACACACCCGCAATTCATGGCGAAATTGTTCATGCAAGAAGTGCCTGAAATTTACGACGGCATTATCAATATTCGCTCAATCGCTCGCGATCCGGGTAGCCGCGCAAAAATTGCTGTTGTTTCAAATGATAGCTCGATCGATCCAGTTGGTGCCTGTGTGGGTATGCGTGGATCACGCGTGCAAGCCGTTGTGAACGAATTGCAAGGCGAAAAAATCGACATTATCCCATGGACCGAAAGTATCGGTGATTTGGTGGTTTCTGCATTGCAGCCCGCCGAAGTGGTAAAAGTGGTGCTGGACGAGCAAGCCGAGCGCATCGAAGTTGTTGTGCCGGACGAGCAATTGTCTTTGGCCATTGGCCGTCGCGGCCAAAATGTGCGCCTCGCGTCTCAATTGATGGGTTGGGATATCGATATCCTTACTGAGCAAGAAGAATCAGAGCGTCGCCAAAAAGAATTTACTGAACGTTCTGATCTGTTCATGAACGCGATGAATGTTGACGAGATGGTTGCGCAATTGTTGGCATCTGAAGGCTTTTCTTCTCTTGAAGAGGTCGCCTATGTTGAGCCAACTGAAATCGCATCGATTGATGGTTTTGACACAGATACAGCGGCTGAAATTCAAGCCCGTGCTGCTGAGTATATTGAAGCGAGCGAAAAAGAGCGTGACGACGAGCGCAAAAAACTCGGCGTTGAAGATGAACTTTACAATATCCCCGGTCTAACCGGCGCAATGCTTGTTGCTTTAGGTAAAGAAGAAATCAAAACGATTGAAGACTTTGCCGGTTTTGCAGCGGACGATTTGGTTGGCTGGACAGAGAAAAAAGACGGCGAAGTGTCGCGTTTTGATGGCACATTCAAAGACTTCCCTGTCAGCCGCGAAGAAGCTGAGGAAATGATCATGGCTGCACGTTTGCAGGCTGGTTGGGTGACGCTGGACGATTTGAGCGACGAAGAAGTTCAAGACGAAGGCGAAGCTGAAACAGAAGTTGTAGCCGAGGCCGCAGACGCGGTGGCTGATGCTGAAGTTGCGACAGAAGTTGAAACAGAAGAAAAGCCTGTAGCTGAATAAGACTAAGGGTAAAGGAAAACGAAGGCTCAATGACAACACATAGGCAAATTGCGACGCGTGAATGTTGCGTGACCAAACAAATTTTGCCAAAAACCGAGCTAATGCGGTTTGTTGTTGGGCCAGATGACCAAATTTATCCAGATGTGACTGGAAAAGCTGGCGGACGAGGCGTATGGGTAACCCCAACGGCTCATCATGTTGCTGAGGCACAAAAACGCAAGGCATTTACCCGCGCACTGAAAATGCAGGTTAAAATGCCAGACGATCTTGCTGGTTTGACCCAAGAACACTTGGAAAATCGCTTGATTGGCGCGTTACAGTTGGCGCGCAAGGGCGGCTTTTTGGTAATGGGCGCGGTCAAAGTGCGCAGCGCATTAGAATCGGATAAAGCCCGGGCGCTCATTACGGCCCAAGATGCGCGCGAAGATGGTCGACGTAAAATGATGCAATTGTTGCGGGTTTTAGAACTCGATGACACGTTGCCTCATATTGATATTTTGGGTGCTGAACAATTGAGTTTGGCATTTGGCGGTAAAAATGTGATACATGCAGCGCTGGTAGGCGGTGCAGCAGCAAATTCGGCCTTAGAGCGGTACAAAACCCTTGTACGCTATTTGGCCAAAACATAACGGATAGTGGCGAATATATGAGTGACAACGATAAAAGATCAGATGCAACATCAGGTGAAGAGGGTAAAAAGACCCTCTCGCTAAAAGGCGGACCAGCTGCTGGCGGTCGTCCTGGTGCTGCGCGGTCTTCTCGGACCGTCGTAGTGGAAAAACGAACACGCCAATTCACCCCACCCGGTGGCGCTGGCGCACCTCGTCCTGCGGGCGGTGATAGTGCAACAGCACCGGCAAGACCACAGGGTCAACGCCCCCAAGGTCAGCGCCCAGGTGGGCAACGACCTGGCGGACAACGCCCTGGTTCCCAAAATCAAAGTGGTCGGCCAAATAATAATCGTAACCGTCCAGCAGGCGGTGGCGACAAACGGCCAGTTCAACAGGGTCTAACCAGTTCTGAAAATGCAGCCCGCGAGCGCGCCTTACGCGCAGCCGCTGCACGTGCTGGCGATGAAAAGCGTTTGCAGGCTGAAGCCGAGCAACGTCGCATCGATGATGCCGCACGCCGCAAAGCAGATCGCGAAGAAGCGGAACGCGCAAAATTGGCTGAAGCAGCTCGTCTTGTTGAAGAGCGTGAAGAAAGTGAACGTGCGGCTGCTCAAGAAGCGAAGCAAAAAACCGCTGCGCCGAAAGAAAAAGCTGCTGCTCCTGCAAAAGCTGAGGAAGCGCCTTACGAGCCGCCTGCCCCCCCAACCGAGCGTGCAAATTCCAAAACACCGGAACAACATGCACGTAAGTCTGGCGCACCTTTGGTTCGTCAGGACGAATTGGAACGGGCAAAGCGCGCGGCGAAACCGCAGCCGACCAAAAAATCAACTGCACCTGATCGCCGCAAAACACGTCTCACCGTGACAGCAGCGACCCGTGGCGACAGCGAACGCGATCGTGGTCCTTCAATGGCCGCAATGCGTCGTCGCCGTGAGAAGCAGCGTGGCAAAGGTCCGCAAATTCCTAAAGAAAAAATTGCACGTGAAGTCATTATTCCAGAAGCGATTAGCGTTCAGGAATTGGCTAACCGTATGGCTGAACGTGCTGTTGATGTGATCAAACTGATGATGGCGCAAGACCAAATGGTCACCATCAATGACGTTATTGACGCAGATACTGCTGAGCTGATCGCAACAGAGATGGGCCACACGGTTAAACGTGTTGCTGAAGCTGATGTGGTAGAGGGTGTGTTTGAAGACGAGGGCACACAAAACCCTGACGACTTGAAACCACGTGCGCCAGTTGTGACCATCATGGGTCACGTTGACCACGGTAAAACGTCGCTACTCGACGCTCTTCGCAAAGCCAATGTGGTTTCGGGCGAAGCTGGCGGCATTACGCAGCATATCGGTGCATATCAAGTTGAGCGCGACGGTCAAAACATCACGTTCTTGGATACACCGGGCCACGAAGCGTTTACCGCAATGCGTGCCCGTGGTGCGCAAGCGACGGATATCGCTATCTTGGTGGTTGCGGCTGACGATGGCGTTATGCCTCAAACCATTGAATCGATCAAACACGCGAAAGCGGCCGGCGTGCCGATTATCGTGGCGATCAACAAAATGGATAAGCCAGAAGCCGATCCAAGCCGTGTGCGCAACGAATTGCTTCAACATGAAGTGTTTGTTGAGACCATGGGCGGTGAAATTCTAGATGTTGAAGTTTCTGCCGTTAAAAAGCAAAACCTTGATGGCATCTTGGACGCGATTGTCCTTCAGTCTGAAATTCTTGAACTCAAAGCAAATCCTGAGGGCCGTGCCCAAGGTATTGTTATTGAAGCGAAACTGGACAAGGGCCGTGGTGCCGTTGCAACAGTCTTGGTTCAGAACGGCAAGTTGGCTGTGGGTGACATTGTTGTTGCTGGGTCGCAATGGGCGAAAGTTCGTGCATTGATCAACGACAAAGGCGAGCAGATTAAAACGGCAGGTCCTTCAACCCCGGTTGAAGTTCTTGGGTTTACCGGTGTTCCAGATGCTGGCGATTTGTTTGGTGCGGTTGAGCACGAAGCGAGAGCCCGTGAAATTTCTGAATATCGTCAACGTGGAAAACGTGAGAAATCTGGCGCTGGTGGCGGTGTAACATCGCTTGAGCAAATGATGTCTCAGCTTAAAACCGAAGATATGGCCAAAATTCCATTGGTTGTTAAAGGTGACGTACAAGGTTCTGTTGAAGCCATTACCGGTGCGCTTGATAAGTTGGGCACAGACGAAGTGTCTGCTCAAGTGCTTATTGGCGGTGTTGGCGGTATCACAGAGAGCGACGTGACATTGGCCGCGGCTTCAAATGCTGTTGTGATCGGCTTTAACGTACGGGCGAATAAGCAAGCACGCGAAGCGGCGACGCGCGAAGGCGTTGAAATTCGCTATTACAACATCATTTACAACCTTGTAGATGACGTGAAAGCGGCAATGTCCGGTCTATTGTCTCCAGAGGTGCGCGAAACCTTTATCGGTAACGCGAAAATCCTTGAAGTCTTCAACATCACCAGAGTTGGTCGTGTTGCTGGTTGTCAGGTTACCGACGGTATGGTGGAACGTGGCGCAGGTGTTCGCTTGATCCGTGATGACGTTGTTGTCCATGAAGGCAAGCTTTCAACATTGAAACGCTTCAAAGACGAAGTGAAAGATGTTCAAGTTGGTCAAGAATGCGGTATGGCGTTCGAAAAATACGAAGATATGCGCGCAGGCGATATCATCGAATGTTACCGCGTCGAATCGATTGAGCGCACGCTTTAACGTTCTCGTCAAAATTACAGATTTATATATGGCGTCTTCTGGCGCCATATTTTTTGTCTTTTTGATATTTGGTGTTCTATACTAGGTGCTACTTTTTGCGCTTTGTTGGCTTTGTAGGTAAGGCTTTTGAAAGAGAACGACAAGCTGTAAAAATTTCAGCGATCAGCGTTTCATCTTTAAACAGCGTTTCGGGAACGGCGACATAATCCTTCATAATTGACCCATATTGCACCACTGGCTCACTGCCTAAAAGCGGCGCAAATGTTGCTGCCTTGACTTTGTTGAGGCGCAAGCAAATACGCCCATCTCGATCAAGAAAACTATACATATTGCCATTAATTGAGGTGTACGGGTTGTTTTTGCCCTTCACTACATCGTCGAAATAGGCCGATACAAGCGCCTGATACCGATCAAGATTTTTCATCTCATTTGTCATTTTCTTCCGCTCAAACTTTTCTGTTTACAAAACATAGAAAATATATAACCATATGGTTATGGATTCGCAACAACTTGATCATATATTTTTCGCGCTGTCTGACCCTGTGCGGCGCGGTATCCTCAGTCGCTTGTCGACTGGGGAGCAAAATGTCGGCGACTTAACCAAGACGTTTGCCATTAGCCAGCCGGCCATTTCACGGCACCTTAAAGTACTGGACAGGGCAGATTTGGTTCGTCGAAAAAAACGTGGCCGCGAGCAATTTATCAGTGTCAATGCAAGGGCCGCAGATGAGGCGGCTAAATGGATCCACTATTATTCCAACCTTTGGCATCACCAATTCGATCTCGTCGAACAAAAATTGAAACAATTGGAGAATTCGGATGAGCGTACAGATTAACTGCGAGCAAAATTGCCTTACAGCCAAAAAAATATATGACGCGGCCAAAGCGGACGTGTTTGATGCATGGATTGACGCGGCTAAAACCACTCATTGGTGGGGATGTGAAGATACCTCGAAGGTACAATCTGATATTGAGCCGCAACAGGACGGTTGCTATCGGCACAAAATGACCATCAATGGTGTCGGGGAGCATACGGTTGAGGGCAAAATTATCACATTTGATCCACCAAATTTGCTGATTTATCAAATGCCAGGTTTTTCGGCGGATCAGATCGTAACAGTGAGGGTCATTTTTGAACAGTCAGAAAGCGGCACGTTGGTCACTTTGATGCAATCGCCAGTCCATCCTGAATATCAAGAAATCGTCAGCAATGGGTGGCGAGCTGCGTTTGAGCGTCTCGGGCAGTTTTTTGATGGCCAGCGTCGGGTGGCTTGAGCAAAGCTTTAAATCCTCTAGCAGCAAATTGGCTTTCGGCGTATGCTTTTTTAAAGTGTCTTCACTTATTGAGCGTGTTCAAATGGACCTCACGCTTTACTTCGCAGTTGTTGTTTTGGAGCTTACACTTGGCCCCTCTGTTTTGCTTGGTGTTTCTCATTCTTTGGGAATTGGCTGGCGTCGCGTGATGTTCACAGCTCTTGGCGACGTTAGTGCAAATGTTATTTAGATGGCGCTTGCCGCAACTGGATTGGGCCTAGTTTTGGCGACCTCCGCGGCAGCGTTCACCATTCTCAAAATCGTTGGAATTGCCTATCTGGTTTGGTAGGGGATCAAAATGATCCGCTCCAAAACCACATTTCAAACAGATGGGATTGAAAACCTCCCAAGGAAGTCAAATTGGTGGCATGTCAGGCAAGGATTTGTGGTGGCGATAACCAGCCCCAAAGCCATAGCGTTCTTTGTTGCCTTCTTTCCCCAGTTTATTGACCCGACGCAACCATTGGTGCCTCAATTCACTTTGATGGCGGTCAGTTTCGTCATACTTGATTATTCCGCCGTAGTGGCTTATGCCTTCATCGCTCAGCGCGCGGGAACCAGTTTGGCCAAAAGCGGCGCGGCATATTGGATCAACAAAATATCTGGCGGAACAGTTTTGGTGGGCGCGACAATGTTAGCCACCATCAAAAAATCAGCCCCCAGCCACTAAAGGCAAAATATTATGAGCGGTGAAAAGCTTCCATCCCAGCGTCAATTGCGGGTCGGCGAATTGGTGCGACATGCGCTTTCTGCGTTCTTGTCTCGTGATGAAATTCTAGACCCAGACTTAGATGGCGCATTCATAACAGTTCCCGAGGTCCGCATGTCCTCGGATCTGAAATGGGCAAAAGTCTATATTATGCCATTGGGTGGGCAAGAGGTGCAGACCGTCGTTGAAGCGCTCAACCGCAACCAAAAATTCATTCGCGGCCAAATCACGCCAAAACTGGATCTTCGGTTTTCACCTGAGTTCAAGTTTTATGCAGATGAAACATTTGACGAGGCTGGCCGGATCGACAAGCTGTTGCGTTCAGATCACGTGGCGCAAGATCTTGCGCGCGAAGATGAATCTGACGAAAACGAAGTTAAAAATCAAGACGACCAGTAAACGGCCAAAAGATCAAATTGATGACCCAGTTAAAACGTGTAAAACGGCCCATTTCCGGCTGGCTTATTCTCAATAAGCCTTATGATATGACTTCGACCCAAGCCGTGGGTAAAATCAAATGGCTGTACAGCGCCAAAAAAGGCGGCCATGCGGGAACGCTTGACCCATTGGCGACTGGCATCCTGCCGATTGCCTTGGGCGAAGCGACAAAAACCGTGCCCTATGTGCAAGATGGCATCAAAATCTATGAGTTTGATCTGAAATGGGGCAGCGCCACCACAACAGACGACATCGAGGGCGAAGTGGTTGCCACTTCCGACGTACGACCAAGCAAGGGTGAACTTGAAGCGGTCTTGCCTCAGTTTACCGGCACCGTCACCCAAATTCCCCCGGCATTTTCTGCCATCAAAATTAACGGCGAACGCGCTTATGATTTGGCGCGCGCCGGTGAAAAAGTGGATATGCCACCACGCGATGTTCAAATCGAGGCGTTTGAGTTGGTTTCTCACAGCGACGACGTGTCGGCATTTCGCGTGACGTGTCAAAAAGGCACCTATGTGCGGGCGCTCGCGCGCGATATCGCAGAACAATTGGGCACAAAAGGCCATGTTTCGCGCCTCCACCGGGCGGCTGTTGGCCCATTTACCGATGAAGATGCGACCAGTATTGATGAAATCGAAGCCCTTGAATTGGCTGAGCGCGATCTAGAATTACGTTCCTTAAATGATGCGGTTGCTCATCTTGAAGAAATCAGCTTGGATGAGCGTCAGGCACAATTGGTCCGTATGGGCAATCCAGCACTTCTGATCGGCAAAAACGCACCGATCTCGGTAGAAGAAGCCTATGCCACCCATAAAGGTGAAATGGTTGCTCTTGGGTTTGTTGAAAAAGGCCAGTTCAAGCCAAGTCGGGTCATCGTAGCGGGTTGAACCTGCGCTGAAAACCTACCTCTTTTCATCGGCTAAATTTTCCTGTATAAGCCAGCCTAACCGCCCTTATGGTCTGACCGACGGGCGGCCAATTCGGGCCAGCGCTGGACGACATCTTGGCGCATGGCGGCTTATTACTCCTTTAGTTTTGTAGAAGGGAATTTACGATGTCGATAACTGCTGAGCGTAAAGAAGAGCTTATCAAAGAATATGCAACCAAAGAGGGTGACACTGGTTCACCTGAAGTACAGGTTGCGATCCTTTCAGAGCGCATCACCAACCTCACCGAACATTTTAAAGGCCACAAGAAGGATAACCATTCCCGTCGTGGTCTATTGAAAATGGTTAGCTTGCGTCGTCGTTTGCTTGATTATGTCAAGAAAAAAGACGATGCGCGTTACAGGTCGCTCCTTGAGCGTCTTGGTTTGCGTCGCTAGACAAAAACTTTTGGCGCGGTGGCCTAGATGGTCGCCGCGTCACTTATAATCTAGCGAAACGGACAAGCGAGCAGGATCGTCGGTCGCTTTTGAAGTATATTTACTTCATTTCAAAAGCGCCTTGCCATCCGGCTCACTTTCCCGTTTCGCCAATTGAATGAATGATGCCTTGTCGACGATGAAAATGTGACCATGAGGGTCATGTCCGGCAGGGCCATATAGGAACAAAAAGATATGTTTGATCACCATAAGGTGGAACTAAACTGGGGCGGCCAACCGCTGACCCTTGAAACAGGTAAAATGGCACGTCAGGCTGACGGCGCTGTTTTGGCAACCCTTGGCGAAACCGTTGTATTGGCAACCGTTGTTTCAGCCAAAAAAGCAAAAGCGGGCGTCGATTTTTTCCCGATGACCGTGAACTACCAAGAAAAATTCTACGCTGCGGGTAAAATCCCGGGTGGCTACTTCAAACGTGAAGGCCGTCCAACAGAAGCGGAAACACTGATCTGTCGTTTGATCGACCGTCCAATCCGTCCATTGTTCCCAGCGGGCTATAAGCACGAAACACAAATCGTTGTAACAGTACTTCAGTACGACCTGGAAAACCGTCCAGACGTTCTTGGCCTGGTTGCAGCTTCTGCAGCGCTCACCATTTCTGGTATCCCGTTCATGGGCCCAATTGGTGCGGCACGCGTTGGTTATATCGACGGCGAATATGTTTTGAACTTTGCGCCAGAACAAGGCACAGATTCAAAATTGGATTTGGTCATGGCCGGCACACAAGACGCCGTTTTGATGGTTGAATCAGAAGCTAGCGAACTAAGCGAAGATCAGATGCTTGGCGCGGTTATGTATGGCCACGAGCAATCACAAAAAGTCATTGATGCGATCATCAAGCTTGCTGAATTAGCGGCTAAAGAGCCACGCGAGTTCGAAGCAGAAGACAATTCTGCCCTTGAAGCTGAAATGCTTAAATTGGTTGAAGACGATTTGCGCGCTGCTTATCAAATTACTGAAAAGCAAGAACGTTACGTTGCTATTGATGCGGCTAAAGCCAAAGTGAAAGAGCACTATGCTCCAGCCGAAGGCGAAGACGCTCAGTATAAAGACGAAACAATTGGTGCAGTGTTTAAATCGCTTCAAGCACAAGTTGTTCGCTTGAGCGTTTTGGATACAGGCAAGCGTATTGATGGTCGTGATCTTTCAACGGTTCGTCCTATCATTGCTGAAGCTGGCATTTTGCCACGTACGCACGGTTCTGCTGTGTTTACACGCGGTGAAACACAAGCCTTGGTTGTTGCAACGCTAGGTACTGGCGACGACGAACAGTTCGTTGATAGCCTTGACGGTACGTTCAAAAACAACTTCATGCTGCACTATAACTTCCCTCCATATTCTGTGGGTGAAGCTGGTCGTATGGGCGGCACAAGCCGTCGTGAAACGGGCCATGGTAAATTGGCTTGGCGCGCGATCAACCCAGTACGCCCAAGTGTTGAAGAATTCCCTTACACTATTCGTATCGTGTCTGAGATCACTGAATCTAATGGTTCATCTTCAATGGCAAGTGTTTGCGGTGCATCATTGGCGCTTATGGATGCAGGTGTTCCGATGGCACGTCCGGTTTCTGGTATTGCCATGGGCTTGATCATGGAAGGCGAGCGTTTCGCTGTTCTTTCAGACATTTTGGGTGATGAAGATCACCTTGGCGACATGGACTTTAAAGTGGCTGGTACGTCAGAAGGTATCACTTCACTTCAAATGGACATCAAAATCGCTGGCATCACCGAAGACATCATGAAAACAGCTTTGGCTCAGGCTAAAGATGGTCGTGAGCATATCTTGGGCGAAATGTCTAAAGCGCTTGATGGTGCTCGTGACGAAGTTGGTGAATTTGCGCCACGCATCGAAACCATGAAGATCCCAACCGACAAAATCCGTGAAGTTATCGGTACTGGCGGCAAAGTGATCCGTGAGATCGTTGAAAAAACCGGCGCTAAAGTGAACATCGAAGACGATGGCACCATCAAAATTGCTTCAAGCGATGGCAAAGCCATCGACGCAGCGATTAAATGGATCAAGTCGATCACAGATGAGCCAGAAGTTGGCGAAATCTACCAAGGTACAGTTGTTAAATGTGTTGATTTTGGCGCATTCGTGAACTTCTTTGGTCCACGTGATGGCCTTGTACACATTTCACAACTTGCCGATAAGCGCGTTGAAAAAACAACTGACGTCGTTAAAGAAGGCGGCAAAGTCTACGTTAAATTGATGGGCTTTGACGACCGCGGCAAAGTGCGTTTGTCCATGAAAGTTGTAAACCAGGAAACGGGCGAAGAAATCAAAGAAGGCGAAGCTGACGAGTAGTCACTTCAAATTCTTTGACTGAATTAGAAAGCCCGGCCTGAGAAATCAGTGTCGGGCTTTTTGTTTACTGTTCTTTTGCGCCGCCGTTGGTCGCAGCGCTCAGCATTTTTTTGGCGCTCATGCCGCGCAGGCTGCCCAACCATCTTATTCGTCATCCTCGGACTTGATTTGAGGATCCACCCGGCTCTTTGATTTAATGAAACCAAATAAATGTGTTTCGGGGACATCGTCGCCAACTCACCAGGGCCCCTCGTGTCGAGCAAGAGGGTGATGATGGTTCTGTCGCAAAATTTACGCTCGGTTCATTTTGATTTTGTATTGAGCTCTCAACTAAATGAATATGCAGGTTGAGGTTCCAATGATCGACTTTAAAGGCAGCCACTATCCCAAAGACGTAATTTTATATGCGGTATTTTTCTATGTCAGATACGCTGTATCCTATCGTGATCTGGAAGAGATTATGGCAGAGCGTGGTGTTGTCGTTGACCACGCGACGCTGAACAGATGGGTGGTCAAGTATTCACCGTTGATTGCATGTGAGGCTCATCGCCGGAAATCCGCAACAAACAGTTCTTGGCATATGGACGAGACCTACATTAAGGTTAGGGGCAAGTGGATGTATCTTTATCGCGCTGTTGATAAACACGGGAAAGCCCTTGATTTCATGCTGTCTGAGCGCCGAAATGAAGTCGCAGCTACTAATTTCTTTGCTCGAACAATCAAAAATAATGGTTGGCCTGAAAAGGTTGCAATAGATAAGAGTGGAGCTAATTTTGCAGGATTACAAAACATGAATCTGCTACTGCTATTGCATGGATGGTTGTGGCTAATCGACGTCCTGCAGGTCAAATATCTCAATAACATGATTGAACAAGACCATCGTTTCATCAAGAAGTTGACCCGCCCTATGAAAGGCTTCAAATCCTTTCAATCTGCATCAGCAACATTGGAGGGTATCGAAGTCGCTCACATGATCCGAAAGCACCAATTTATATTCAGTGGCCAATCCGTATTTCAGCAATTCGCATCACTCGCTGCATAATCGTGGCTAGCGATAGCCAGTTCTCTAACCGCTTAAAAAATTGCGACAGAACCGTCCGTAGTCAGGGTATTTGGAACCAATAGACGCTGACGTCAGACATACGCATGCTTGGTGTAAACCCGATGGTTGACATAAAGAAAATTGGCCGACAAAATTTTGCCCAGTCACCATATTATGGGGCAGTGGCAAAAAATTGAATAAAAATTTTCGCCGTTAAACCTTTGTTAACCATGTTCTTTCGGACCAAGAACCAAAAAAATGAAATGCCTTTTGATAAAGGTCTGAAACTATTTCTGTTTTTCTTCCGTACTTAACTAGTAGCTGACTAATTGTGTCAGCCCAAACTGTATTAAGGGAGAAATTTCTATGACGGATAAATCCAAAATTTCTAGACGGCATGTGTTGAAGTGGACCGGCGTGTCGGCAACGATAATGGTTGCGGGTGCAGTTCTGCCCAACTTTGGCATCAGTGCCGCGCTTGCGGCAGATCTTGGTGAAGGCGACTTCGGCGTCTTGAACTATGCTTATGCGTTGGAGCAGCTGGAAGCCGCATATTATACGCAAGTGGTCGATAATCCTTATGCGGATATGTCCGATGCAGAAATGCAAATACTTACCGATATTCGTGACCACGAAATCGATCATCGTGACTTTTTGAAAGGTGCTTTGGGCGAAAAAGCAATTCCTGCTTTGGAAGTTGATTTTTCAGCCGTGGACTTTTCAAGCCGTGACAGCGTTTTAGAGACCGCCAAAACGTTCGAAGATTTGGGCGTTTCTGCCTATAATGGTGCCGGCAAATTGATCAAGAATCCTGATTATTTGCTACAGGCTGGTCGTATTGTTTCTGTTGAAGCACGCCACGCCGCAGCAATCCGTGATCTGCTTCTACCGCTCTCTGTGGCTTTTGCTGGACCTGATGTCATTGATGGCAATGGCTTGGATGTCGCCCGCGAACCGGCTGAAGTTCTTGCCGCTGCCGGTCCGTTCATCAAAACCGATGTCACCGCAAAATCATTTATTTAGGCGAAGCGTTCGTTAGAGGAGATTACTTATGGAACATCAAACAAAATCGAATATATTAGCTCAGGTCGATCCGGAAATTACGGAGATACTTGTCTCTAATCGTCGCAGCTTTTTCAAATCCGCTGCGGTTAAACTGGGCGCAATTGCCAGTGCCCCTGTGGTACTTGCAGCGGCTTCACAGCAAGCATTTGGCCAGAGCTTGCCCCAAAGTGTGGTAGACGTTCTCAATTATGCCCTCACGTTGGAGCATATTGAAGACGCGTTTTACCGGTCCGGACTTGAAGCCGGTGTGATCCCAGAAAAATACCTCACCATTTTCCGCCATATTGGTCTGCATGAAGCCCAACATGTGGAATTTCTCTCAAATGCACTTGGGAGTGCGGCTGTAGAACGTCCAGCGCTTGATCTAACTGCTGGCGGTAAATATGGCGATGCGCTTGAAAACTTCGACACATATTTGACCTTGAGCCAAACGTTCGAAGATCTTGGTGTGGCCGCTTATAAAG
The DNA here is from genome assembly GCF_051251695.1 of Maritalea sp. Taxonomy (NCBI): domain Bacteria; kingdom Pseudomonadati; phylum Pseudomonadota; class Alphaproteobacteria; order Hyphomicrobiales; family Devosiaceae; genus Maritalea; species Maritalea sp. The sequence goes on from NZ_JBPOEU010000012.1 coordinate 115,062, forward strand.
GCCAGGCTGGCAATCTGATCGACCATGATGATTTGTTGACCGTTGCTCTGCAAATCCACTCCGTGGAAGCACGTCACGCTGCAGTTGTTCGCAAAATTGGTGGCAAGAAAAGCTGGGATGGTGCTTATGACGAGCCCATGACCAAAGAAGAAGTTTTGGCTGCGGCCAAGCCATTCTTGGCATAGCTAAACCAATAGTCCTTGGGCTATGGAGCGCACCGCGTGGGTTCATGCGGTGTGTTTTTATGTCTAATGTACGTCGCAAATTTGAAGTGCGTAGGCAGCTGATAGGGCGCGCCACCCGTAAATGTGCTCGGGGGTGCCGGGGCAGCCTGCGCGGCGTGAGCGCAAAAGAATTAGAGTTGAGCGCAGCGACCAAAGGCGGCGCGAAAATGCCCTACCCCATCCGGTCCGGCAGCACCCGATGCGGTGGTTGGTGGCCATCCAAAAACGTGCGCATATTCACAATAACAGTTTCGCCCATCTCAATGCGCCCCTCAAGCGTGGCTGATCCCATATGCGCGGTCATCACCACCTTATCTTGCCGCGCCAGTTCAAGCAGCCTCGGATCGATGGGTTTATGATGCTCAAAAACATCTAAGGCTGCGCCGCTGATTTCGCCGGTTTCAACCGCTTCAATCAACGCATTCTCATCGATTAGATTTGGCCGTGCCAAATTTACGAGATAGGCCTCATTTTTCATCAAAGTAAGGCGCTGTTTGTTGATGATTTGTTTGGTTTGCTCTGTGCTCGGGGTGTGCAACGTCACAATGTCCACCGCACCTAGCATCCCGTCAAGATTATCCCAATAGTGGGCATCAAGTTCTTCTTCTACAACGGCTGGTTTGCGCGAGCGTCCAAAATAATGGATATCCAGCCCAAATGCCCGGGCGCGACGCGCCACAGCCATGCCGATGCGGCCCAAACCAACGATCCCTAGCCGTTTGCCCGCCAAACGACGGCCCAACATCCAATTGGGTGACCAGCCCGGCCATGTGCCGTCTTTTAACAGCATCTGCGAGCCTTCAATCAGCCGACGCGGTACGGCCAAGATGAGGGCCATTGTCATGTCGGCGGTGTCGTCGGTCAAAACACTTGGGGTATTGGTTACGGTGATGTCGCGTTTTGCTGCGCCATTAACGTCGATATTGTCGACCCCATTGCCAAATTGTGCGATCATACGCACGCTGGAAGGAAGGTTGGAAATGAGTTCTGCATCAATTTTATCGGTAATTGTTGATACCAGAATTTCGCAATTTTGCGACTGTGTGATCAGCTCTTCGCTTGTTTGCGGCCGATCCTCGCCAACAAAGTGCGTATCAAACAAGGCGGCCATGCGCTCTTCAATCAACGCAGGCAAACGGCGTGTCACAAAAACCTTAGCCATAGATCCTGTCATTTAGAGCCCGTTTTCGCTATAGTTTAATTGAGAAACCAAGTTGGTCTTAGCCATACATTAAGGTGTATTTGCCTAATTGTTAGGCGAAATTCTATTCTGTGGAAAGAGCGTCACATATAATGCGTCAAATATCAGGTCTAAAAATCAACAACCTGCGCAAATTGATTGCACTCATATCTATGTGCTGCGGGATGATCTTCACGTCAATTGTGCCCGCGTGGGCGCAGAATGTTGGGGCTTCGGGCCTGCCGCTGCCACGCTTTGCCTCTTTAGGCTCCAGCAAAATAAACGTGCGGCATGGGCCGGGCCAAAAATATGATGTGGCATGGGTGTTTGTACAAAACGGCCTACCAATTGAAATCATCCAAGAATTTGATGCCTGGCGCAAGGTGCGTGATTCGGAAGGCGCAGAGGGCTGGATCCATAAAACGCTTCTTTCAGGTCGACGCACGGCCTTGGTCAAACCTTGGCTCGCCTCAACCGACGAGATCACCAATATTTACACACGGCCAGACCCAGCTTCCCCAATGCGCGCCATTTTGCAGCCCCAAGTTTTGGTGACGATTGATAAGTGCGAAAACAGCTGGTGCGAAGTTTCTGGTCGGTTCAAACCAGATGCGAACGCAGATAAAAACCAGAATTTTTCAGGCTGGATTAGCCAATCCACCCTCTGGGGCGTTTATCAAGGCGAAGTGTTGAAATAGCCAAGCGGCATCGATTGATGCTTAGCCTAAGCTTTTCACCCGCACAACAACATCCACATGGGTGATTTTCATGCCCTTGGGCGCGTCGGGTAAGCCACTGATTTCAATATCGTTTGTGGGAATGTCGACAACCCGGTCCTCATCTTCAATGAAGAAGTGATGGTGGTCGGATGTGTTGGTATCAAAATAAGTCCGCGCTGCGTCAACGGTCACTTCGCGCAACAGGCCAGCATCTTTGAACTGACGCAAACTATTATAAACGGTCGCTAAAGAGACGGTAATGCCTTCACCCGAAGCTTCAGCGTGCAGCGCTTCAGCACTGACATGACGGTGCCCGCCACCATAAAGCAAATCGGCAAGCGCTAGTCTTTGTCGTGTTGGACGTAGTCCAGCCATCCGCAAAACAGCTGTTAAGCAGGGGCCACGGGAAACATTCATAAAACGTTGATTGCTAAAGGGCGCAGTCATAAGGGTCTATTCATCTGTTGGTCTTTAATTGCGAATTATAATCAATTTCACCGCGCCAAACAACTGACCAATTGTCACGTAGTGAATATGCAAGTTTTTCGACATGCGTTTGGATCAATTCAGATACGGATTTTAGGTAAAACTACTTGAAATGTGGGTGTTTGCGGATAAAGTTAGAGTTCATCAAAAATGGGCGGAACGCGCAACCAAGTGCTTTGCGAATGTGAACAAAAATGTTATGCACGGCCAAAAGCATGTTTGGCCGAGCCACGATTCACGTCAAAATTTGGTCGCACTAAATAATAGATGAGGGATTTTTGGCCAATGACAGAACGTGCCAACCAGTTTAGCTACGAAGAATTGATCTTGCACAGCAAGGGTGAATTGCCGGGCCAAGGTGATGCGAAATTGCCAGCGCCACCAATGTTGATGTTTGATCGCATCACCAACATTAATGATGATGCAGGCGAATTTGGCAAAGGCAGTGTTACAGCTGAATTGGATTTGAACCCTGATCTTTGGTTCTATAAATGTCACTTTATTGATGATCCCGTAATGCCAGGCTGTTTGGGGCTTGATGCTTTGTGGCAAATGGTGGGGTTTTATCTGGGGTGGTCAGGCTCTCCGGGTCGCGGTCGGGCTCTTGGTGGTGCAATTAAGTTTACTGGGCAAGCGACGAACGACAAAAAGCTGCTCGAGTATCATGTGGACATCAAAAAACACATGCGTTCGCCGTTGCCCTTTGGTGTGGCCACGGGCTGGGTCAAAGCAGATGGCGAAATTATTTATAAGGCGGAAAATTTGCGCGTTGGTCTGATCGGCCTTGAAAACAAATAGTTCAATTTGTTAGCGCATTAAGAGGATTACATGAAAAGAGTTGTCATTACGGGCATGGGGATCGTTTCCTCCATCGGCAATAATAAGCAAGAAGTTTTGAAAAGCCTGCACGACGCGAAACCGGGCATCACCACAGCACCAATGCATGTTGAATATGGGTTTCGCAGCCAAGTGCATGGCGAACCAACACTAGATCCGTTTGAAATTCTTGATCGTCGGACAACGCGCTTCATGGCGCGCGGCGCTGCATGGAACTATATCGCCATGCAAGAAGCCATTGAACAGGCCGGGTTGGAAGAAGATAACATCTCCAATCCGCGCACGGGCATTGTTATGGGATCCGGTGGTCCATCCACGGAAACCCTCATCAAGGCTGCGGATCTAACGCGTAAAAACATGAATCCAAAGCGGATTGGTCCGCTGGCGGTTCCAAAAGCCATGAGTTCAACCGCATCTGCGACCTTGGCAACAGCGTTTAAAATCAAGGGCGTGAACTACACAATCACCTCTGCTTGCGCGACCTCCAAGCACTGTATTGGCAATGCCTACGAGCAAATTCAAATGGGCAAGCAAGATATTGTTTTTGCTGGCGGCAGCGAAGACCTTGAATGGTCAATGTCCAACATGTTCGACGCGCTTGGCGCAATGACATCTAAGTACAATGATACGCCTGAATTGTCTTCTCGTGCTTATGACAAAAATCGCGATGGTTTCATCATTGCTGGCGGCGCTGGCGTGATGGTTTTGGAAGAATATGAGCACGCAAAAGCCCGTGGCGCGAACATTTTGGCTGAATTGATCGGCTATGGGGCCACATCTGATGGCTATGACATGGTTGCGCCCTCTGGTGAAGGCGCGCAGCGTTGTATGCGTATGGCGCTTGAAACCGTTGATATGCCAGTTGACTATATCAACCCCCATGCCACTTCGACCCCGGTCGGCGATATCAGAGAAATCGAAGCCATTCGTGCTGTGTTTGGCAATGAGGATAAATGTCCACCATTGTCCGCCACCAAGTCATTGACTGGGCACTCATTGGGCGCAGTTGGTGTGCAAGAATCGATTTATTCTGTGATGATGATGAATGAAGGTTTCTTGTGCGAATCGGCAAATATTTTCGAACTTGATCCCGAGTTCGCAGATATGCCCATCTTGCAGGAACGCCGCGACAACCAATCCATCGGCTGTGTCATGTCAAACTCATTTGGCTTTGGTGGCACCAATGCCACATTGGTATTCAAGCACAAAGACGCTTAAGTGATCTGCTGGTTTGGCGATTTTTAAGGGGCCTTGTGGCCCCTTTTTTATGAACAATGCTCTATTGAGGAAATAAAATGTCTGATCCAATCTATGCCATCGGTGACATTCACGGGCAGTTTGAAATGCTTGAAAAAGCACTGGAAAAGATCGAGCGCGACGGCGGGCCCAATGCAAAAATTGTGTTTCTTGGCGACTATGTGGATCGTGGGGCGCACAGCAAAAAGGTCATTCAAACCTTAATGGACGGCGTCGGCGCGGGTAAAAATTGGGACTGCTTGCTGGGCAATCACGACCGGATGTTTTCGCTGTTTATGGAAGATGAGCCGCGCAGCGATCCGCACCTTTTGGTCGGCTATCATTGGTTCCACGACCGCATAGGCGGTACGGAAACGTTAGCATCCTACGGCGTGCAAATCGAAGAAAGAGAGCGCACAAGCGCCTTGCACGAAAGGGCGCGAGCTGCTGTGCCCAAAGAACACGTCGGGTTCTTGAAAGCCCTTAAGCCCTACCATCTTGCGCCCCAACATTTGTTCGTTCATGCAGGCATTCGCCCCGACGTACCGCTAGAGCAACAAACGCTCAACGATCTAACATGGATCCGAGAAGAATTTTTAGACCACGCCGAACCTCACCCATTTCTCGTGGTGCATGGTCATACCGCTATCGATCAAGCCACTCACTATGGTAACCGCGTAAATCTTGATTCAGGGGCCGGATATGGACACCCGCTCAGTGCTGCCGTTTTCGAAGGTGATAAAAGCTGGCTTTTAACAGACAAGGGGCGCGTGCCGATTAAAGCTTAAGCTTTGTCGGCACCCCCATTTTGATGATGATCAGACGGGGAAGCGCAGCCCAGTTGCCTCTTGTGCCCAATCCCAAAGTTTTGCTGCCTGCTGCTCATCACGGGCAGCGGGGTCTATAACCGCCAGTCCGGGTTCGCCAGATCGCTCCTCAGGGCCATCGGGTCCCCAATATTGCCCGCCTTCAACATCAAAAGATGTCGCCGCCACCAGCGCCGGGGCTGCGCCTTGCGCTGGGGCCATCATTTCGATGCCGGGCGGTATATCGTTTAGGTTACGGGTTAACTCGGTCCGGCTGACCCCCGGATGTGCCCCGAGTGAAAGCATATCACTGCCATGAGCGCGCAATCGCCGATCAAATTCGAGCGCAAACATCAGATCTGCCAACTTGCTCTGCCCATATTCCCGCCAAGGGTCATACGGTTTTTCAAGACCTAGATTGTCAAAATCAATGCTGGCGCCTCGGTGGGCGATGCTTGACATGGTGACAACCCGCGCACCCTGCGTTGCGTTCAACAAAGGAAACAGATGCCCGGTCAACGCGAAATGGGCGACAAAATTTACCCCGAACTGGATTTCAAATTGTTCCTTGGTTAAGCTTGGCGGTGGCACCATAACCCCAGCATTATTAATCAGAATATGCAGTTCTTTATGCTGAGCTACAAAATTCTGCGCAAACGCGTCAACTGATGCCAGACTTGTCAGGTCTAAAACGCCAACCTCAAGCGATGCGTCCGGCGAGGTCCGTTTGATCCGCTCAATCGCACCTTCCACTTTCTCGCGGTTGCGCCCGGCCAACACCACATGGACGTTTTGATCTGCCAGGGCTTTGGCCATCTCAAAGCCCAGTCCGGTATTGGCGCCGGTAATCAGGGCGGTTATATGATCTGTATTCATGTCGAACTCGCCTTTTAAAGCCCAAATGTCACTTTGGCGTGGTGGGTATCCATATATTCTTTCATGCGCTTGATGCGACCGTTCGAAATTTCAAACAAGAAGTGATAAGAATTATCATAAACGCTTCCCGTTGCGGTTTCAGCGTTCATATGCGCTTCTGCGGCAACCTTGTCGCCTTCAGCCACCATGCCGGTCACATTAAACTCAGCACCATTTGGGAACATGTCGCCTCCACTGCCAAAGAAACCCATGAAAAATCCTTTGTCGTGCTCCCCCGCTGTTTGCAGGTAACTCGGCTTGCCGCCAATCCACCAGCTGAAATCGGCAGTGGTCATCGCGTCGAGTGTTTGCACATCCGAAATTCGCATCGCTTCAACAAATTTGAGCACTAGATCTTTGTTGGTCATGTCCATCTCCTGGTTTTCAGATATAGAAATAGATGGCTTGTTTGCTTTACATGTGCAAGTAGGCACACTATTGGTATCTAGGAACCAAAAGGTAACTATTGAGGGATATTGGGACTTAACCATGGCAAAAAAGTCGTTTGAAGAATATATGCAATGCCCATTTCACTTAGCAATGAGCATGTTGGAAGGGCGATGGAAGTTCGCCATTCTATATGTGCTTTCTGCCAGCGGCACGACACGCTTTAAAGAACTTGAACGCGCAATTCCCGGCATTTCCACTCGAATGCTCACCAAAGAACTCAAACATTTGCAAAGCCATGGCATCGTTCGCCGGGTGCCTTATGCCACTGTGCCGCCCAAGGTTGAATATTCATTGACGGAGATCGGCAAAAGCATAGCGCCGGTGATTGAGTCAATCAGTAAATGGGGCGTTGAATATCTGGAAACGGTTACCCCCAAACCGCTCGTTTTGCGCCAAGAACAAACCCGCCGCGCATCTTAGGCCCTGCGTGCGTACCTAAAATCGTCTACGGACAATTTTGTATTGAGCCGTTTTTCAACATCATTCAGATGATGGGTTAAACTAGGGTGTGAACCCAATTATGAAATGATCTGCACAGCAGATCAATTTTGATCAGATTTAGGCGAAATTGGTCGAATTGACTGACGTCAATGAGCTGATTTCAACGACAAGCTGGCAAAATTGAATGCTGCCCTTCGGGTTGGACACAAAACAACTTGCTTCAGCGTCCAAAAGCCTCACCGATATCTATATCGCTTTCGTTTTTATCCTCAAATCAAGTTGTTTTGTGTCCAATGCAGACCGTTTCATAATTGAGTCCACACCCTAGGTAGCAATCTGGCCGACGCATCAATGCGACGTTGATCCCGGCGCGTAGGCCGGGATGGCCAACCGGGTTAACTGGTCTTTTCTACTAAGCCAAAACCACCCGCACAAAACCAAACGGCATCTGCGAAAACTCATAAGCATCCCGGAAATCCCATCTGCATCCCCGGAAACCCCAGCGGCGTCCCCGGACTTGATCCGGGGTCTATCTTTTAATTGATATCGCCCATCATCCAGCCAAAAACAACCCAATGAAGATCAACTTGCCCCAACCCGAAAACCAGTCATTTTCCCTGCCAAATTGGTGCGAATAAAGAGCTTGGCATTTATCTAAAATTTGGCAATGCTAGCAAAATAGAAATCTGATCTGAGTGGATGGGTTGTAGCGGCTCTTGCATCGAGGATGCGATAGCTTCACGCACGACAAAGGCCTGGCAAAACCAGCGCTTCAACCATACCCCGCAAGAGGAATGTTGAGCAATGCCGACACAATATCATATAAAATGCCGCCCGGGCGATGTCGCTGAATGTGTGCTGTTGCCTGGTGATCCTGCCCGTGTGGAAGTGATCGCGAGCCATTGGGATAGTGCGCATAAAGTTGCTGAAAATCGCGAATATGTCACCTATACGGGCACCTATAAAGGCGCGCCAATTTCCTGCATGAGCACCGGCATCGGCTGCCCATCCACAGCCATCGGCATCGAGGAGCTCGCACGATGCGGCGCGACTACATTTCTTCGTGTGGGAACCTGCGGTACTTTTCAAGACCATGTGAAGGTCGGCGACTTGGCAATTTTTGATTCTGCGGTTCGTGAAGATGGAACGTCAAAGGCCTATGCACCAGTGGAGTTTCCAGCTGTCGCCAGCGTTGACGTGGTAAATGCCTGCATTCAGGCGGCCAAATCTCACGACGTCTTAGCCCATGTTGGCACCACGCGATCCGCCGACACATTTTATGCTTCTCACCCGGCACCAGGATCGTCTTTTGGTGGCTATTGGCAATCCAACTGGAAGCAGCGTTTTGAAGACCTGCGCAGAATGAACGTGATTGCCGCCGAAATGGAAGCGAGCACAATTTTCGTGCTGGCCCGTGTTTGGGGACTACGGGCAGGCGGTGTTTCAGTTGTGTTGGACAACATGATGAAGCTGGGAGAAGAAGCAGATGAGTTCGACCCAGAAGCCCAACTTGACCACAGCGCCGCCTATATCAATAAACTGGCCGTGGTCGGAAGCGAGGCCGTAAGAATTTTGCACGAAGCCGGTTAGGTAGGGCGAACAGTGTTTCTTGAACGGGCGACAATTTATGTGCGTTCGGTGACGTAAGCTAATTTAGGTAATGAGCCTGAATACTTGCTCTGCAGCAGCAGCGGCGGTCAGGTCCGAATTGTCGATTTTGTGATAGTTTGGCCGGGATATTTCTCCAGCAAGAGAATTTTGTCTAAATGTCTGATGGCCACTAATTAGGTTCTTTTCAGAAACCTTTAAATCTCGCTTGGAGGGTTTATTTTTTAGTCTATTTTCGGTGCGATTTCTTTTTAGCCGCTCTGTAAAATTTGTTTCTAACTCAATCCAAAAAACCTCAGCTCCCTTTTCCTCGAATATTTGAGAAACCTCCTCAATAAACTTTTGGTCATTCGGGTCGTCAAAAGACCATACGAGTGTAAAGATGAAGCCCGGTTGCGAGCTTCCAGCGAATGCCCGAAAAAATTCTAATCGAATATTGGCGACCAGTTTTTGCCCTTGGGGCGTGCTAAAGCCGAAGTATTTTGTGACCAAGTCAATCGTCATGTGGTTGTGAAAAAGTTTCAAGCCGGAGAGCTTTTCTAACTCCTGACCAACCGTCATTTTGCCAACAGCTAATGGGATGTACCGGCTGCTTCCCCCGATGGGTTAACCTGTGAGGGTTACCTCATAAATTAGGAGAAGCAGAT